>JACMOE010000091.1 GCA_014378185.1 Gemmatimonadaceae bacterium
CCGCCGGACATGTAGCTGCGGTCGAGGTGATAGAGCACGACGGGCACGATGGCGAGGGCGCGCAGCCCCTCGATGTCGCCCCGCCAGCCCGCGGAACCGCCGGTCGAGATCATGCGAAAAGTTGGTGATGGATCGGTCACGCTAGTGTCCTGAGTCAGAAGTATGCAGACTGAATCGCCTGGCGCTCTGAAGGCTCTCGTCCGCACTCTTCGTCAAGCGAAATGATTGTCACGATGGCTATCGTTGCGCGTCGGCGCGATGCGGTTGCAACCCGTATGCATGCCAGATCCGGTCAACGGCGGTTTGTGTCACCCCTGCGGTCTTGGCCATCATTCGCGCACTCCAATACGTCGCCTTGGCAGGCGGTCCTCAAGCGTCTTCCAAATCACGCGCTCCACATCGGCCTCTGGGATCGTGCGCGGCGCGCCAGCGCGATCCGGCGGCACGAGCGCGTAGAACGCGCACACGATCGCTGACGCGGTGGGCACCAGGGAATAGGCGGGTTGCGTCGCAGGTTGGGCAACAGGGAGGCGTCCACCAGCGGTCCGTTCGCTATCAATTCCAGTCTGCCCACTGCTGACTCCATGGTGTCTGCGTGCAGCACACATATCGCGCCGTGCGTATTGAAGTTTTACACTGTCATCTGTCCGTCAGGTACGTCGCTGTATCCTTATGGCTGTCCCGCTGACGACTCACTTTCCATCCAGGCTGGTATGACGCGATTCCCCATGACCATGAAGGCCGCAGTCGCCGCAATGCTGGCGATCCCCACCGTCGTCGCCGCGCAGACTTTCAGGGTGGACAAGTACAACATAGGCGGCGAAGGTGGTACGGACTACGTCACGGCCGAGGCGGGCACCGGCCGCGTGTTCGTGTCGCGCAGCACCCACGTCATGGTCATCGACGGCGCCACTGGCAAGGTGCTCGGCGACATCCCCAATACGCCGCGCGTGCACGGCGTGGGTATCGCGCCGAAGTGGAATCACGGCTTCACCACCAATGGTGGCGATTCCAGTGTCACCATGTTCGACCTCAAGACGCTCGCATTCATCAGGAAGATACCCATCACGGTGGGTGGGCTGGATGGCATCACCTATGACGACGTGTCCGATCGCATCATTCTCACCAACCACAGTCATCCCGGCACCGCCATCGCGCTGGATGCAAACAGCGGCGACATCACCGGCACGGCCGCGCTGGAAGACACAGCGCCGGAAGGTGCCGTGGCTGACGGGAAGGGACGCATCTTCGTGAACAACGAGGGCAAGAATACCATTCAGGTGATCAACGCGAAGACGATGAAGGCCGTCGCGTCCTGGCCGCTGAAGCCGTGCGACGGACCCACTGGAATCGCGTACGATCACGAAACGAACCGCATTTTTTCCGGGTGCGGCAAGGCGTCTGTCGTGGTGAACGCCAGCTCCGGCAAGGTGGTATCCACCATCACCAACGGCGACGGGGTGGACGCACTCGCCTACGACGAATCGGAGAAGCTCATCTACATCCCCAGCGGTGAGAAAGGCACCGTGCTCGTCGTGCGCCAGAAGTCGGCCGACAAGTACGCCGTGGTCGCCACCGTGCCCACGATGCGCGGTGCCAAGACCATCACCGTCGATCCGGTGAGCCACACGGCGTATCTCTTCCAGCCGGAGCGTGGCCCGTCCACGCCGCCCGCCGCTGGCGCGCCCGCTGGTACGCGGCCGACGCCGGGTCCCATCGTCGGTGCGTGGTTTTTCGCCATTCGCCACTAGTCGACGACACCTTTTCGCTGGTTGTCATCCCGAGCGACGTCGAAGGGCTCGCTCGGGGTGACAAGCCATCGACGTGATGCGCGATGCGACACGAGGTCAACTCCGGTACCGTTGGGTGAACCATCGTCGTCCTGAGCGACGCGACGGCCTGCTTCCAAAAACTCCGTCCACTTGACGCATCAAAAAAACATGATATAATTACGTATCAACTTTTCTTGCTCTAACGGAGACGCCATGACGGACAACCGCACTCCAGCCAGTGGTAACCCAGCAACGGCCGGTGACATCGGCGCACTCCGCGAATCCGTCCAGGCGCGCTACGGCGAGGCAGCCCGGCGCGTCGCCACCGGCGCGGCCGGCGCCGCGTGTTGCGGACCCGCCGACGAGTCCAGCGGCTGCTGCGGCGCCACCAGCGAGAGCTGGGATCCCATCACCGCCAATCTCTACGACGAAGGGGAGGCGGCCGGTATCCCCATTGAGGCGCTGCTCGCCTCGCTCGGCTGCGGCAACCCCACCGCCCTGGCCGACCTGCACGAGGGCGAAACCGTCCTCGATCTCGGCTCCGGCGGCGGTATCGACGTCCTCCTCTCGGCGCGGCGCGTGGGCCCCACCGGAAAGGCCATCGGACTCGACATGACCGACGACATGCTCGCTGTCGCGCTCGAAAATCGCGAACGGGCGGGCGCCACGAACGTCGAGTTCCTCAAGGGCCACATCGAGAGCATTCCGCTGCCCGCCAACTCCGTCGATGTCATCATCTCCAACTGCGTCATCAATCTGTCGGGCGACAAGCGCGCCGTGCTGCGCGAGGCATTCCGTGTGCTGCGCCCCGGCGGCCGCTTTGCCGTGAGCGACGTCATCGTCCGCGGCGCGCTGCCCGAGCCCGTGCGGCGCAGCATGGCGATGTGGACTGGCTGCGTGGCCGGCGCGCTCGAGGAGTCCGAGTTCCTCGGCCTGCTGCGCGAAGTGGGCTTCATCGATCCCAGTATCGAGGTCACGCGCGCTTACACGCGGGCCGACGCGGAGGCGCTGCTGATGGGCACTGGCATCGATCTCGCCGTGGCAGCCGACGTGGAAGGGAAGATCATCAGCGGTTTCGTGCGCGCCACCAAGCCCGGTGCACCGGCGAAGCGCCGTGTTCCCCTCGCGTCGCTCGCCACCGGTGCCGCGGGTGCGGCGGTCGCCTGCTGCGCACCCGGCTGCTGCAACTGACCCGGAGCAAGCC
>JACMOE010000092.1 GCA_014378185.1 Gemmatimonadaceae bacterium
CATGCCCGACACATTCTCGATCGTGCGGAAGAAATCGGCGGGCGACGGATGCTTGAACGCCCAGCGGCGGGTGTATTCGCGGAAGGCGCGGTCGAAGGTTTCGCGCCCCACCACGTTGTCGCGCAGCGTGAGCAGCACGAGCCCCGGCTTCCGGTAGCCGATGGCGCCGAGCGCGCGCGGATCGATGCGATCGGGTGGTGTCATCAATGGCGAATCGATGCGCGCATCCACGGCGGCACGCCAGTTCGAGAGGTAGAAGGTGAAAGCGTTGGTGCCCGGATAGCGGCGCTCGTTGGCGAAGGCGTTGATGTACGTGTTGAATCCTTCGTCCATCCACGCGTAGCGGCGCTCGTTGGAGCCGACGATCATCGGGAACCACTCGTGACCATGCTCGTGGTCGATGGTGCCGAAGATCGACTTCGGGTCGTCGAGTGGACTGCCGTAGTGCACCATGACGAACATCGGGTACTCCATGCCCCCGACCGGGCCGGCCACCGAGGTCGCCTGCGGGTATGGATACGGAAAGAACAGGGTCGAGTAGTTGCGGATGGACCACGCCGTCTGCTCCGCGGCCTGCTCCCACGCCTGGCCCGCCTTCGCGCTCTGGTAGTAGGACTGCACCAGCACCCCGTTCGCGTTCGCGGCATCCCACCGAAAGTCGGGCGCTGCGGCCCATGCGACGTCGCGCACGCGCTGTGCACGGAAGCGCCACGTCCGCGTGCCGGCGGTCAGTGTCGCCCTGGCTTCGTCGCTGGTGATGATCGGTACAACGGTTGCGGAGTCGGCGCGCGCCGCGCGCGCCAAGCGGTCGCGCTGCGCGGCGGTGAGTACCTCGGCGGCATTCTGCAGCACGCCGCTCGCCGCCACCGTGTATCCTGCCGGCGCGGTGACGCTGAAGTCGATGTCGCCGTACTCGAGATAGAACTCGCCCTGCCCCAGGTACGGATCGGTGTTCCATCCACGAATGTCGTCGTACACCGCCATGCGCGGATACCACTGCGCGATCTCGTAGAGCGTGCCGTCGCGTCCCATCCGGTCCGAGCCGTGCTCCGGCACACGGAAGGAGTACGTCGCCGTAATCGTGATCTTTCCACCCGACGGCGCGACGGGCTGGTCGAGATCGATGCGGCCCATCGTGTCGTCCACGCGCACGGTGGCGGCGCGCCCGTTCACCTGCACGCCGGCCAGCTCGAAGCCGCCCTGAAAGCCGCGTACGCCCCAGCGTGAATCGGCGGGGAAAAGCGCGGAACCCTTGCTGCCGGGCCGATACAGGTTCTGCTCGAGCTGCAACCACACGAAGCGCAGGGTGTCCGGCGAGTTGTTGGTGTAGCGGATGGTGACGGAGCCGCTCACCTGCTGCAGCGCGGTGTCGAGCGTCGCGGCAATGGAATAGTCGGCTCGTTGCTGCCAATACTCCGGGCCGGGCATCCCGCTGGCGGAGCGCTGGCGATTCGGACCAGGCCAATCCATGCGATCCATCCGAGCGAGTGGATCGTCCGCGGTGGCTCGCAGTGCAGGCGAGTCCATCGAGGCCTGGGCTGGCGAGGCGGCACCGGCCACTGCAGCAGCCGATGCGGCGGCGCGTGCGGTGTCGACTGGAACCGGAGTCAGTACCTGAGGCCGCTGAGTGGAACAGGCGGCGCCAAGGGCGAGCAGGGCGAGAGCGAAGCCTTTCACGGAGATCCTGGATGGAGCGGCGAGACGGGTCGTTGGCGGACCGACGGTGGAAGGATCCGTCGTCGCCCCGGAGGATAACGGGGTCGCATGTCCGCAACGGAAGTGCCGCGCCTCCCGCGACCCTTGCTCTGCCGCGGCGCGTCCCCTACCCTCACCCCCACCAATGCCTCATCGAACGCCCGATCCACGCCCGTTGGAGAGCACCCTGGGTCTCTCCCCCGATCTCACCCCCTCCGCGCCCAGCGCCGGCCGGCGCATCGCTCGCCGAGCCTCCTCGGCGGGAACGAGACGATTCGCCGATCGAGTGGATGGGAGAGAGGCGGACTTCGTCCGATCGTTTCCCCGGAAGCTCACGGTCGGTGCGCTCGGAATCGGCACCTACCTGGGCGATTGCACTGATGAAGAGGACGCGCGATACCAGCGCGCCATCCACGCTGCGATCACATCCCGCGTGGGCGGGGTCGGCACCGCGAGCAACTATCGCTGCCAGCGGTCGGAGCGAGCGGTCGGGCACGCCGTAGTGGAGGCGATTGCGGCGGGAGAGGTGCGGCGTGACGAGCTCGTCGTCTGCACGAAGGGCGGATACGTCGCGCTCGATGGCGCACCCCCGACGACGCGGGAGGCGTATGACGAGTGGCTCGACGCAACGCTCATCGGCCCGGGCGTCGTCACCCGGGACGAGCTCGCGCGTGGCGGGCACTCCATCTCGCCGGCGTTCCTCGCCCACCAGCTCGCGCAGAGCAGGGCGAACCTTGGCTTGCAGACGATCGACATCTATTACCTCCACAATCCGGAGGAGCAACTGCTCGTCGTGGACCGGGATGTGTTTCGTGACAGGATGCGGAGCGCCTTCGAGCTGCTGGAGGAGCGCGCTCTGGCGGGTGAGATCGGCGGCTATGGCTGCGCCACGTGGTTGGGGTTGCGCGTTCCGCCCGAGCACCGGCAGCACCTCACGCTTGCGGAGCTTGTGGCGCTCGCACGCGACGTCGGTGGCACGACGCACCATTTCCGCGCCGTGCAGCTGCCCGTGAGCCTCGCGATGCCGGAGGCGGCCCGACTTCCCACGCAACCGCTGGCGCGCAAGCTGATCCCGCTGCTCGAGGCTGCCGATGCGCTGGGGCTGGGCGTCGTCGCCAGCGCACCACTCATGCAGGGAAAGCTCACGAGCGGGTTACCGGACACGGTGCGCGAGCTGGTGCCGGGGTGCGCGACGGATGCGCAGCGTGCGCTTCGGTTCGCGGCCGCGCTTCCCGGCGTGAACGTGGTGCTGGCCGGCATGCGTGATCCCGAGCACGTACACGAAAACCTCGACGCGTGGCGCGCGGCGCACTGAGCGGATGTGGCTGGTCTCAATGGTCGATCACGAGCGTCGTCATGGCTCGGAGGCGAGATCCAGGCCTCTGGTGACCCGGGACGGACCGGGTCGTATGTACCACAGCAGGCGGCTTCAAACCGTGCACGCCGCCTTTCCGCGCAGCGACTCGCGTCACTCGTGCGTGCGAAGCGAAACGGCCAGTCGCTCGATCACGCCAGCGGCGAGACGCGGGATGCCGCGGGATGCCGCGGGATGCACGAGGCAACCGTTGGCGCTGGACTATCGGTGATCGATACGTTGCAGCAGCTCCACGCATCCGGCGATCGGGTGGACAGCGTGGAAAGCTCGCCGTCCGGCACGATGGGATTCCTCTTCAGCGAGATGGGACGTGGCCGCAGCTTCTCCGATACCGTCCGCGACGCGATGGCCCGTGGCTCCACGGAGCCCGATCCTCGCGACGACCTGTGCGGACTCGACGTCGCGCGCGGTGTCTGCTGCGGGAGTTCTGGGCGACATCCTTCGACTCAGCGCCGCGTGACCGACGCGCGCGCGGCCACCCGATGGATGGCGACGACGCCAGGCGGCATCGGCAATCTCGGGCCTGGTCTGGACGTGCTGGGCTGCGCGCTGTCCGGCCCCCGCGACGAAGTGATCGCCGAGTGGATCGAAGAGGCAGCGACCGGCGACGAGGGGATCGTCATTCTCGACGCGGGCCATCCCGATCTTCCGTGTTCGAGATCGCGGCATGGACGGCGGAGACGCAGGGCAAGCCCGAGGCGCTCAAGATGCTGTTCGCGGCGCAGGACGCGATCGCCCTGGACGTGGTGATCGACGATGACCTGCTCGA
>JACMOE010000093.1 GCA_014378185.1 Gemmatimonadaceae bacterium
GCGGCCCTGCCAGGAGAGGGTCTGCGCGCGCCCCACCACGGCGTCGCGGTACGTCCGGTCGGCCGCGATCACGGAGTCGTAGGGGGCCCGGGCCCCCGAATAGGTCGCGGCCCACGCGAGGGCGCGCGCGAGCGCAAGTCGGCCTTCGGTGTCCTGCGGCTCGAGGGTGATGTAACGCCGGAAGAGTCGTTCGGCGGTATCCCGATCGTCGTCCCAGGCGTGCAGGGTGGCCAGCCGAAACACGGCACGTGACGAAGAGGAGTCCCGCTCGACGGCCACTGTGTACAGGCGGGTTGCCAGAGGATAGGAGGCCGCACGCCATGCGCTTTCCGCGCGCGCGAGGATTTCCGGCAGCCTGGCGCTGGTCGCGACGTCTGGAATGGAAGTGACGGCGGGGGTTGTGGCGGCGGTTCGCACTGTTGCGCACCCCGCCAGCAGACCACAAGAGACAAGGCCGGTGAACGTCAACGACGGTCGCCGGCAGTTTGGAACTTGGAGCATGCTGCCTTCGCTCAGGTTGCTTCCAGCCACGATGTCCTTCGGACGCCCGGGCTGCCCCCGCACCGTCACGGTGCGCCGGGGGCTGTAGGTGGAAGTTCAGGTGTCTGCCACACGCTGTCAAGCGCGCGAACGGGCGCACGGTCCGCATGCTTCACATCGATGCTGAGGCGTGTGCAACGTGTCACCTCTCGCGCCGCGTGCTGCCATCGCCTATGCTACGCGAGCACGCCGCACAGCGTCCTCCTACCCGCGTTCCCTGGAATTGCCGTGTCATCGCCGGAATCGGTCGTCGGCCTGTCGCGCCGCCAGTTTCTTGCCCGCTCTGCAGCGAGCGCTGCCCTCGCCGTCGTCGCCGCGCCACTGGTGCCAGGCTCCAGCGGCGTGTCGCTGCTCGCGTCGGATGCGCTCGCATCGCCGTTGCGCGGCGCAAGCGCACCGCCAATTGGCATCGAGCTCTATGCCGTGCGCCGAGAGCTGGCGCGCGACCTTCCGGCCACGTTGAGCGCCGTGGCGGCCATGGGGTACTCGGTGGTGGAGTTCTACGCTCCGTATCTCGGCTGGACACTTCCCTACGCCAAGCAGGTGCGCACCAGGCTGGATGACCTCGGCCTGCGCTGCTACTCCACGCACAACCCGTTCGCCTCATTCACGCCGGGCGACACGATGGGCAAGGCCATCGAGATCAACCAGATCCTCGGCGCTCGGCACGTGATTCTTGCGTCGCCGCCCGCCGATGCCAAGGGGTTGGAAGATTGGAAGCGCGTAAGCGGTCAGCTCACCGCCGCGGTGAACCAGTTTGCCCCGCACGGCCTGCTGGTGGGATTCCACAATCATCTCGTGGAATGGACGCCCCTCGCTGGCGGGGTGCGGATCATGGATGTCATCGCCGCGAACACGCCGCCGGAGTTCGTGCTGCAACTGGACGTCGGCACGTGCCTCGAGGCGGGAGTCGATCCCATTGGGTGGATACAGGCCAATCCGGGGCGCATCCGGAGCATCCACCTGAAGGACTGGGCACCTGGCACGGACGTGGAGGAGAAATCGTTTCGCGTGCTCTTCGGCGAGGGCGTGGGCCCCTGGCAACGCATCGTCGCGGCCGCGGAAGCCGTGGGCGGTGTGGAGTTCTACCTCATGGAGCAGGAAGGCAGCCGGTACACCGAGCTGGAAACGGCGCGCCGCTGTCTCGACACGTGGCGCGCCATGCGCAAGTCCGGCTGACCTGTCCTGCCTGCTGGCGCAAGTCGCCCGGACTTATTGCTCCAACAGGCTCCGCAGCATCCAGGCTGTCTTTTCATGCAGCTGGATGCGCTGCGTCAGCAGGTCAGCCGTGGCCTCGTCGCCTGCCGCCTCGACCACTGGAAACAGTGATCGCGCAGTGCGCACGACGGTCTGTTGCCCATCCACGAGCACGCGGATCATCTCGTCGGCCTTTGGGACGCCGTCGACATTCGTGATGGAACTGAGCCGCGTGAATTCGGCATAGGTCGCAGGCGCCGGAAAGCCGAGCGATCGAATGCGTTCCGCCACGAGGTCCACCGCGGTTGCCAGCTCTGTGTACTGGGATTCGAACATGACGTGCAGCGTCTGGAACATGGGACCGGTCACGTTCCAGTGAAAGTTGTGCGTCTGCAGGTAGAGGCTGTAGGAATCGGCCAGCAGCCGTCCCAGCCCGTCCGCGATTGCGGCCCGGGCGGCATCATCGATTCCTATATCGATCTTCATGCGGGATGTCATGACCGGAGAGACTCGAGCATCATTTCCGTCGAAAATGTTGGTGGCCGGGGCGCGCCAGATTCGTTGCCACCCTACCTCATGAAGTGATCGCGGGACCAGATCGTTCCCGCGAATCGCCTACATCCGGAACAGTCGGCTGAACTTCAGGAAGAAGTGATCGTTGCTGCGGATCAGCGGCTGGTAGATGAACCGCTGCGTCGGCTCCGCTACGCCATCGGCCTGCCCGCCATAGCCAACGAACACGACGGTGCCCGGCATCGGCTGGTACGAGAACAGCAGGTCGCCGACGAAGCTGCGCGTCCGCGAGGCAAGCGCACGTTTTCCGTTGATGATCAGCGGCAATCCGGTCCGTGATTCATCGCGAAGGTCGTCACGCTGCGAGCCATCCACCTCGCCGACGACACGCACGAACACCGCGGGCGTGACCTGGTACTCTGCCTTGACGCGGGGGATGTATGTACGGCCGGTGAGGGTGTGGTCCGTGCGGCGCCAGTAGTCCTGGAAGTCGAACGAACCATCGATGCGCAGGCGTCCGGTGGGCCGAAGGCTCAGCGTTGCCGACACGTAGTGGATGTCCGACTGTGCCCATTCGAAGAAATTCTCGTCCTGCCCCCATACGTACAGCAGCGTGGCACTGAACAGGGAGAACCGGGGCGTATTGAGCGTGAGCACGTAGTCGCGATTGGGAATGCGCGGCGTGCCGACGAATGGGATGGTATCCACGACCGAACCGGTGGTGCGAAGGATGCGGTATCCTGCGTACAGCTGGTCGTCGAAGCCGAAGCTCTCCCAGTACACCGCCGTGCCGAGCGACCAGCCACCGCGGAGCGCACTACTGACGCTCACATGGTACTTCTTGTCCTGCGCATCGCCCCGCCGCGCGAAGTTGGTCGTCTGCCAGGTGTTGTCCAGCACGAGCGTGAGCGTCACGTTGTCCACCGGTGAGCCACGATTGCCGAACACCGTCCAGTGGTTGTCGACGAGTGCCCTGGTGGTGCCGGTGCGCGTGACGAAGCCGCTCTGCGCCCGAAAGCCGGGTGTGGTTCCGCTGAACACGGTGCGGAAGCCGTAGTGCGTGCCGGTGCGATTGAGGTTCAGGTTCCAGAGCGAGCCGTCCAGGTTGGTGGTGGCCTGATGCGTGGTGCTGCCCGCGTACTGGAGGTTGGCGCTATACAAGTCGGCGAACACGAGACGACTGTCGGCGCCCGCCAGGCGATTGAAGTTGCCCCCCACCTCCCGGTCGGTGATGATCGCGCCGACGCGCGACTGGCCACCGACGTCGCGCTGGAGTCGCACGATGTTGTAATACGTGTTGTCGTGGCCAGTCGCGGACACGGCGGCATCATCCACGGCAGAGAGAAAGCCGATGGTTGCACCGGCAACCTTGCCGCTCAGCTTCACCGCCGCGAGCGGCTCGATGATGCGCCGGGTATAAATGAGTTGTCCGGGCACGTTGAACTGATCGGCGCCGTCGAGGAAGAACGGCCGCTTTTCCGGGAAGAAGAGCGCATTGCGCGGATCGATCACGATGCGCCCTCCGTCCGACTCCACCTCGGCAAAATCCGGGTGAGCGGTGGCGCCGAGGAACAGATTGTTGGTAATCCCCCAGCGTGCACTCGCGCCGAGCTGCGGCTGGCCGCGATCGTACTGCCAGCCGTTGGCGGCCGCCGTGCCTACGGACTTCTGCGTGACGACCGGATTGAGGTCCAGCACCAGTTCGTGCGCGAGTCCGTGCAGCCCATCCAGCGTGCCGGCCTGGCCCAGGAACGACGGGTTGCCGCGCAGCGCTGGGGCCCAGCTGTCTTCCGACGCCGAATGCTGGATGTCGCGCACGACGTTGAAGTCCCACTGCTGGTCGTCCGCGGATTGATACTTGAGGCTCTTGAAGGGAATGCGGATCTCCACTTCGTATCCGTAGTCCGTTATCCGGCCCTTCGACGTGAAGATGAAGTCCTGGTTCAGGTCGGGGGCGGCGCGAGCCGACAGCGCACCACTCCAGCTGGCCGCCTGCGACTGCCCCCGTTCGTCGATGGTGCCGTCCATCTGCGCGCCGAGCGCATTCACGCCGAAAAGGTACGCCTGCCGCCGGTCGTGAAACGTGCCGAGGAAGATCTGGATGTTGTCGTCGGAGGCAATCTTGTCGCGATCGGCGTGCGTGGCGTGCACGGCGCCGTGCGGCTCCCAGGCGCGGATACCGAAATAGATCGCGGAGGGCGAGTACCACACGAGCACTTCGGTGGAGTCGCTCGCCGCAATGCCATCCTGGGGTGAGAACTGCGAAAAGCCCGTGAGCAGGGCGGCCCGTGCCCACGCGGGGTCATCCAGTCTGCCATCCACCACGGCATCCATTTCAAGGCGTGGGATGCGGACGTGCAACTGTCCGTGTCGGCCGCTGTACGGCACGATCGGCGTGGAGGCAACGGTGGCCACGAGCGCGGCCACGAGGGAGATGAGCATGGTGCCGAATATACAGCCATCGACCGTGCGCGTGGATGCGACGAAGGGCGTGCGAACCGCGCACGCCCTTCCCCAATCACCACACTGCGCGTGCGCTTACGTCCAGCTGGCGACCCCGCCATGGCGTGAGCATGCCCCGCGGCGATTCGCCGAATGCGAATACATGCCATCCTTGCACTTGGCGATGGCGCCGACGGGATTGTTGTCCTCACCTCGCCCGCTGCCGACCTTCGTCTCGACCTTCTCGGCCTTGGCCTCGGCCTTTGCGGCCTTGGTCTCTGCCTTTTCGGCTTGCTTCTGCACCGGGTTCGAAACCGCGATGCCGCCGTGTCCGGAGCATGCCCCACGCCCGCCCCCACTCTTCGAACCGTCTGTGCAGCTCACCGTGGTGGAGGCCCAATATACCTTGTCCGAGGCGCGTTCGCCCTCCTCCCCCTTGGCCGCCTGCTTCTTTGCCGCCGCCTCCGTCTTCATCGCGGCTGCGGCGGCCTTGGCTGCCTTCGCGGTTGCCTTGCCATCAACCCCACCGTGACCGGAACAGGCGCCCCGACCCGCAGCGACCGATGTCGTGGCATCCTTGCAGACGGTGGCCGTTGCCTGCGCGGCCAGGGGTGCGGCTGACAACAGACAAGCGGCGAAAACCAGGCGAATCGATCGCATCAAGAGCCTCCGAAACGGGAATAGGTGTACTTACATCGTTTACCAGTAATGCAACTAGCGGTCCCATACGCTCCCGGGTGGCGTGGGAAACAAGGCGCCGATGCGGTAGAATGAAGCGTGCCCACCCTGCGACCTCACTCCGTCTTCTTCACGCTGTTGCTGGGCGCGCTCGTCACACTTTCGTCGTTCGCCACC
>JACMOE010000094.1 GCA_014378185.1 Gemmatimonadaceae bacterium
GATGCTCGCTTGCCGAGTGCCGATAACGAGGCCGTCTTGTCGTCCTGAGCGCAGCGAAGAACCTGCTCTCAGTGAGCGTGAAGCAGATCCTTCGCTACGCTCACGACGACATGGCTTGGCGCTCAGGACGACATAGCTTCTCTGGCCTGACGGGTCCGCGCTGCAAGGAGTTTCAGGAGAACACTACCCCTGATCGATGACTTCCCGAAGCAGCGCCAGCGCCTCGTCCGGCGTGAGTGGCGGAGTGCTCTCGTGTGACGCATTTCCGCCGGGATCCTTGAGTAGGTGGCCCGTCAGCACCGCAACAACGCGTTCTTCGCGACGAATGACACCGCGCGCAACAAGCGCCCGCACACCGGCCACACTCGCCGCACTCGCAGGCTCGCAGCCCACACCGCACCTGTCGATCACCGCCTTCGCGGCAAAGATCTCATCATCCGTGACCGATTCCACCACGCCATTCGTTGCCGCAATGGCCCGCACGGCACGATCCCACGACGCCGGATCACCAATCCGAATGGCAGTCGCCCGCGTCTCGGCACGCACGCTGATGCGCTGCGCAAAGTGGTCGGCATAGGCCTGCGCAAACGGAGCCGCACCAGCGGCTTGCACTGCGAGGAGTCTCGGCACCCGATCAATGAGCCCGAACGCATGCGCCTCCGACAGGGCCTTTCCGAAGGCAGATGTGTTACCAAGGTTGCCCGCCGGAAGCGCGATCCAGTCGGGCGATTGCCAGCCCAACTGCTGGAGGAGCTCGAACACGATGGTCTTCTGGCCCTCGATGCGAAACGGATTCACCGAGTTCACGAGATAGACGCCGAGCGTGTCACTCGCGTCTCGCGCGAGACGCAGGCAGTCGTCGAAGTCGCCCTTGATCTGCAGCGTACGCGCACCGTATGCCACGGTCTGCGCCAGCTTGCCGGCCGACACGCGCCCCTCGGGAACGAACACGAACGACGGAATGCCGGCCTGTGACGCGTAGGCGCTCAGCGATGCGGACGTATTACCGGTGGATGCACACGCCACGGCGCGCGCACCGATGCGCCTGGCCTGCGTGAGCGCCACGGTCATGCCCCGGTCCTTGAACGAACCGGTGGGGTTGTGGCCCTCGTGCTTGAGCAACAGTCCGTCGAGGCCCGCGTACGCGGCCGCGGCATCGCGCGCGACCACTGGCGTATTGCCCTCGGGGTGACTGACGATGGTGTCATCGTCGGCCGTAAGCACGAGTTCGCGGTAGCGCCACACACCGGAGCGGGCCACGGCATTCGTCGTGAGGGCCGCAGTTGCTGCACGCTCGTCGAACAGCGCACGCAGTGCAGCGCCGCGTAGCGCAGGTTCGTGTTCCACGGCCAGCAGGCCACCGCATTTGGGACAGGCGGATTCCGCGGTGCTCGTATCGAGTACGGTGCCGCAGTCCGGACAGCGAACGCGCGTGGCTGGTAAGTCGCTCATGATCCGGTGGCGGTGAGTCGTTCGTCGGCACGCTCGTGCAGCGCGCGCACGATGGTGCCCTGCTCGTCGATAATGGTCACGATGGTGTTGCACGCGACGCCATGGCGTGCATAGGCATCGCACATCGCGGCCGCAACACGATCCGCGGTCTCGCCGGAGTTTGCGATGGCAAAGGCAGTGGGCCCCGCACCTGATATCGACGCACCGAGCGCTCCGGCGTCCAGCGCAGCACGCTTGGCCTCCGCGAATCCGGGAATCAGCGCCCCCCGCGCCGGCTCCGCGATTCGGTCGTCGATCGCCCGACCAAACAGGGCCAGGTCGCCCATGAAGCACGCAGCCACCATCGCCGCCACCTGCGCGAGTTGGTGCGTGACGATGGGCAGCGCGACGTTGGGCGGCAACGCTCGACGCGATTGAGCGGTGGACAGCCGCTGGGCGGGATGCGCGAGCACGAGGCGCAGCCCCGCCGGTACCGGAAGTCGCACGACATCGATGGGGTCGATGGACCGCACGAGCACGATGCCGCCCAGCAGCGCAGGCGCAATGTTGTCGAGATGTCGGCCAGCTACCTTCGCCTCGGCAACAAGGCAGCAGCCCAGCAAGGTGTTGGTGTCGAGTTCACTACCCAGAAGGGCATTCGTCGCCGCCGCACCCGCGACGGCCGATGCGGCACTGCCGCCCTGGCCGCCCGACAGCGGGAGCCCCTTCCGCACGGTGAGGGCGATGCCGTTGCCGGCCAGCGCCCCGCCTGCCCGCAGTGCAGCGTGCAGGACGGCCGCCGCCGCGATGGCTGCGGTGTGCTTCAGCGGAGATCGCGGAAGGTCCGGATGACCGGGATCGAGTATCGTGATGCCGGACGTGCCGCACCATTCCGCGATGACCTCGTCACGCGCACCAGCGATGGCGCAGCCGAGCACGTCGAGTCCGGGCCCGAGGTTGCCGATGCCGCCCGGCGTGGTTGCCTGAAAGCGCGCTGCGGCGTTCGTCATGCCGTGGTGAGTCGAAGCATGTCGCCGAGGACGCCCGCAGCTGTGACTTCCGTGCCCGCGCCCGGACCGGAGACAACGAGCGGCCGGTTGCGATAACGTGCTGTGGTGAACACGAACAGGTTGTCCGTGCCGTCGAGCGACGCCAGCGCACTGCCCACTGGTGCGTTCACGAGCCCCACCTTCACGCCACCGCGTGTCGCGCGCGCCCGATAGCGCAGCACTTCACCGCGGTCGCGCGCATCGGCGACGCGTTGCGCCCACTCCGTGTCGCATTCCGGCAATCGCGCGAGGAAGTCGCTTGCGGTGACATCGCGAAGAGATTCGGGGACGAGCGATTCCACGCTCACGTCGCTCATCTCGCCCGTGTAGCCGAGCATGCGGGCGAGGATCAGTCCCTTGCGCGCCACATCGAGCCCGCACAGGTCATCGCGCGGATCAGGCTCCGTGTAACCACGCGCCATGGCATCCAGCACCACGTCGGAGAATTTCCGCCCGCGTCCCATTTCGCTGAAGAGAAAACCCATCGTACCGGAGGGAGAGCTGTCCACGCTGTCCACGCGATCGCCGGACGCGTGCAGTTGCTGCAAGGTATCGATGATGGGCAGTCCCGCACCAACGGTGGCTTCGTGCAGCACGCGACGGCCACTCTCCCGGGCATCCTGGAGGATCCGCCGTGCCTCCGCCATTCGGGATGCGAGTGGCGCCTTGTTGGCCAGCACGAGGTCCATTCCGTGCGCGACAGCACTTGCCAGTGCGGGCGCCGTGTCACCGCTCGCGACGTCCACGAGCACGGGCCGCGTGAGTGCGTGCGAGGCCATGAAGTTCACTGCCGCCAGGGCGCTGGCCGAACGACCGTCGGCCGCCTGGTCGAGCGCGATCCCCCTCTGCTTGTCCTGCACCAGTGTCGCCAGTTGCCGCGCCGTCATGCCGCGCGAACGGAACACATACCCGCTGCGATCGATTATTCCCACGATGCGCATGCCCTTGCCCTTTCGTGGCGGCAGGGCGGCGAACTGCGTTACGAGCTCCTGCGCCACTCGGCCCAAGCCGAGGAGGATGATGTCGGTTGGTTCGGCATGACGCGCGGCCTTGCCGCCGCCCACCTTGTCCAGGCGGAAGGTGGCGTGCACCGCGCGCACCGCGGCGACGGCCTCCGTTTCGTCGACGACGAACGACACGTTGCGTTCGGACGACCCCTGTGCAATGGCGATGACGTTCACTCCGGCATGCGATACGGCGTTGAAGATTCGCGCGGCTATGCCGGGAGTACGGGCCATGCCGGAACCCACCACCGCAACCGTCGTGAGCCCGGACCGCACGATGATCTCGTCCACCTCTCGACGCGCCAGTTCCTCCGCGAACGCGGCGCCGAGCCGGTCTGCGACCTCCGCGGCGCGATCCGCGGGAATGGTGAAGCAGATCGACTGCTCGGACGACGCCTGCGAGATCATGGACACGGAGATGTGTAGCTCCGCCAAGGCAGTGAAGACTCGAGCGGCCACACCCGGTACACCGAGCATGCCGGTGCCACTCACGGCCACGAGTGCCTGGCTGGACATGCCGGAGATCGCACGCACCGGAGCGCCGCGTGCCACTCGGCCCACGACGATGGTCGTACCCGCTGCCGACGGATCGGCAAAGGGCCGCAGCCGGAGCGTCATGCCAGCCCGCAGCGGAAGCAGCGTGCGCGGGTGAAGCACCTTGGCACCATAGTAAGCCAGCTCCGACGCCTCGCGCGCGTCCAGCAGGGGCACCACCCGCGCCTCGGGCACAATGCGTGGATCTGCCGTCATGCATCCCGGCACGTCCTTCCATAGCACCACCTCGCGCGCCTCGAGAGCGCGCGCGAGCACCGCGGCAGTAAGGTCAGACCCACCCCGCCCCAGCGTGACAACCGTGCCATCGCGCGCCGCGCCGATGAAGCCGGGCACTACTACGATCTGCGCCTCCAGGAATTTCTGCCCCATGACTCCCGGCGCCATCGCATCGGTGCGCGCAAGGTCAGGAGCGGCGTTGCCGTGGCGGCCGTCGGTCTGCACCAGCAGGGCACCATCGACCACCACGCTCGGATTGCCTTGCGCGACCAGCATGCTGCACACGATGCGGGCCGCCATTCGTTCACCGTGCGCCAGGATCGCATCTGTCAGCGCGCCATCAGGCGCATCGCCGGTGACGGTCTCGACCTGCTGCGCGAGCGTATCGCACGATTCATTGATGCTGCGGTGCAGTGCCGCGCGCGCCGCCGCGTGTGCGTCGCCGGCAAGCACGCCATCCCCGACCTCGAGGTGTCGGACACGCAAGGCGTCCGTGATGGCCCGCGTCGCGCCGTAATCGCCAGCACGAGCCGCCGCGATTGCGGACAGGAGCTGGTTCGTGACGCCTTCCAGCGCCGACGTGACGACCACGTACCGAGCCGTATCAGGCTCGGCACGCAGGA
>JACMOE010000095.1 GCA_014378185.1 Gemmatimonadaceae bacterium
CGCCACCAAGCCACTGCCCGGCTACTCCGCCACCCTGCTCGACGCCAATGCCACCGAGATCGGCGTCGGCGGGGGACTGCTGGCCCTCACCAGGCCGTCGCCATCCATGCTCCGCACCATCTGGGGCGACGACGCGCGTTACGTGGAGACGTATTTTACCAAGTGGAAAGGCCGCCCCGATTTGTATTTTCCCGATGACGGCGCCAAGCGCGACGACAATGGCAACTTCTGGATCCTCGGCCGAGTCGACGACGTCCTCAACGTCGCTGGTCACCGGATCGGGACCATGGAAGTGGAGAGCGCGCTCGTGGAGCATCCGGCGGTCGCGGAGGCGGCCGTGGTGGGCAAGGCACACGAATTGAAGGGTCAGGCGATCACGGCGTTCGTCACGTTGCGCGAGGGGTTCGTGCAGTCTCCCGCGCTCCGGGATGAGCTTCGCGACTTCGTGGCGCAGAAGATCGGCGCCATTGCCAGGCCGGACGACGTATTGTTCAGCGCCGACCTGCCGAAGACACGATCCGGCAAGATCATGCGAAGGCTGTTGCGTGACATTGCCGAAGGACGCGCGTTGGGCGACACCACCACCCTCGCCGATCCCAACGTCGTGAATGCACTGAAGGAGATGTACGAAGCCAATGAGAGCTGACCCCTTGTCCCGATCCCGGATGCCATCATGACCCGCACTCTCGCGACGTCGTTCGCCGTCGTCGCCCTCGCTGCCGCAGGCGCCTGTCGCTCGCACCCGGCCAGCATGCCCGACAATTCCATTCGTGCCGTGGCCTACCTGCTGGACTCGCTCGGCCGCGAGGTTGGGCAGGTGCACCTCACGGAAACGCCGGGCACACCGGGTGTCAGCTACACCATCACCGTGGAGCGGGGCGCCACCACCGGTCAGCACGGCATCCACTTCCACAGCGTGGGCATCTGTGACGCAACGGCCGCATTCGCGAGCGCGGGCGGACATTTCAATCCGTCCAGCAAGCACCACGGCCTGTTTGCGCCGGACGGTCCGCATGCAGGCGATCTCGAGGCGCTCACGGTCGACTCCTTCGGCCGCACCAGATTCACGGCCATGTCGCCGCGCATCACGCTCTCGCCCGGACCCAACTCCCTGCTCGACGCGGATGGCAGTGCCATCGTGATGCACGCGCTTCCCGACGATCAGCGCACCGATCCCTCGGGCAACAGTGGCGCGCGCATCGCGTGCGGCGTCGTCACGAAGTCGTAGCCACCCGTTCGGCCCGCAGTGCCTCGTCGGCGCGCACCCGCGCGCCGTCGTCGAAGGCGTTCTCGCTGCGCGATATGACCAGGGTCGCCGCGCCGTTGCCGATGAGGTTCGTGATCGCACGCGCTTCGCTCATGAACCGGTCAACGCCAAGCAGTATGGCCACGCCCTCAACGGGCACCACCTTCATGGCGGACAGCGTGCTGGCCAGCACGATGAAGCCCGAGCCGGTGACCCCCGCCGCGCCCTTCGACGTCAACATCAGCACGCCGAGCACACTGAGTTGCTGCGTGATGCTCAGCTGCACATGGAACGCCTGGGCGATGAACAGCGTCGCCATCGACAGGTAGATCGACGTGCCGTCCAGGTTGAAGGAGTAACCGGCCGGAATCACGAGCCCCACGACCGATCGCGCGCACCCGTACCGCTCCATCTTGTCGAGCATTCGCGGCAGGGCAGCCTCGCTCGACGACGTGCCCAGCACGATCACGATTTCCTCACGGATGAACTTCAGGTACTGCCACAGCGAGAAGCCGTACCGGCGCAGAATCAGGTTCAGCACGACGAAGATGAACAACCCCATGGTGAGGTAGACGTCGAGCATCAGACGGCCGAGTGGCAGCAGGCTGCGCACCCCGAAGGTGCCGACGGTAAAAGCCATGGCGCCAAACGCACCAATGGGCGCCACCTTCATCACCAGCGCCACGATGCGGAAGAATACCAGCGAGAGCCGGTCGAGCCATTCGGTGATCGGCCGGCCCATGTCGCCAACAAAGGCGAGTGACACGCCAAACAGGACGGCGAAGAACACCACCTGGAGCACGTCGCCGTTTGCGAAGGCGCCTACGACGCTGGACGGTACGATGTGGGTGAGGAACTCCACGAACGTGAGCGACTTGCCCGCCTCGGCATACTTCGACACGTCCCCTTTCGCCAGCGCGCTCACGTCGAGCCCGGCACCCGGCTTGGTGATGTTCACCACGACGAGGCCGATGGCGAGCGCGAACGTCGTCACCACCTCGAAGTACAGCAACGCCTTTCCGCCCACCCGACCCACCTTCTTCAGGTCGCTCATGTTGGCAATGCCCAGCACGATGGTGAGGAAGATCACCGGCGTGATGATCATCTTCACGAGGTTGACGAAGGTATCGCCCACCGGCTTCATCGCCTTGGCCGTGTCCGGCGCGACCAGACCGAGAAGCACACCGAGCGTGATGGCGACGAGCACCTGAAAGGTCAGGTTGTGGTGAATCCGGCGCATTGCGAGGGGGCGGGAGTGGCGGGCGGGAGCTCAACGAAGGGAAACTGCCCTGTGCAACGCCAGTTGAACAGGTTGTGGTCAGGCATGTAGTCCTGTCCGACCGTCCGACTGTCTATCTGCGGTGTGGTATGTTCCCTGCGCTACGCGCCCCTGCCCAAACCGGACCGCCGACCATGTGGACTGCCCTCAAGCGCCTTTTTCCTGAAACCCTGTTCTCGCGCAAGATCGACCCGAGCGCGGAACGTCGGCTTCGTCTCGCCCAGGCGCGGGCGGAGGAGTCCATCATCCGTACCCACGTGGACAACGCGCTCATGTTCGTGGACACACTGGCCGAGGATCTCACGTTCGACCGTGCCATCGATTCCTATGTGCGCCTGATGTCCATACCGGAACCGCTCGCGAGCACCGTGGCCACCCGCACGCTGGTCGTACTCGGCCAGGACCTGGTCCCCTACCGCCGCCGCTCGCGCGAGGAAACTGCCGCGCCGGCTGACGAATCTCGTCCGCCACTCCGTCTTGGCGAGTCGTCCGAGGCCAAGCGCGGGGTCAAACGGGCGTAGTTGGCGCGGGGCTGTACGGCGAAGTGAACTGCGTTGTGCGTGGGAAACGCGAATCAACGCGAATCTTGCGAATCAACGCGAATTGCTCCGTGCTGGGCAAGGCTCCACGCGCGACCTACGCATCGGTACGTTAGAAAGGAATGCCTGAGATCGCGTGTGAGCTTCGCAGGCGGAAGAGAAACGAATCCCTTTCCATTTGTTAGTGAGCATCGCTGACGCACTGCCAGCCGCCCCCTCCGGAAAGATTCGCGTGGATTCGCATGATTCGCGGAGATTCGCGTTCAATCCGCCAAACGCCTTCCAAACTCCAAACGCCCTCCCGCTACTCCTCCGGCAACACCGCCCGATGGCTCACTTCCGCCGTATTGCGCAGGTTGCGCCCGTACCCCGCGCCGCGCAGTTCAGCCGCCACGTCGCTGGCCCACCGCCGCACGTCCCGCAAATCGAGCCACGAGATCACGAACAGCGCGACCGCCAGGATGGCCGAGATGACGCACCACTGGCAGACAGCGTGGATGACGAACAGCTCGAGGTACGTGAGCCAGAGCGAGAACGCCGCGCCGAATCCCGTGATGCCCACGAGCAGCTGTGACACCCACGGCCGGTCCGCGAGCGCTGGTGCCAGCCCGGCCAGTGAGATCACCAGCACGGCCACGTAGTACGCCACGCCCCACGCGCCCACGGGAAAACCGAGGAACGTAGCCCACTTCGACGTCTGCACCGTTTCGCACGAGCCCACCGCGCACACCAGCGTGCCGATGTAGCCCAGCTTGTACAGCGTGAGGTACAGCGCCCCGAATACTCCGGCCAGCGCCACCAGCGCCGCCAGCATTCGCTTGTTCACGGGCGCGGACTCGCGGGCGTCAGCGGCGCCGCCTGCTTTGCGTCGGCCGGCGCGGGCGTCGCATCAGGCGCCGCAGCCGGACCCGGCTTGGCCAGCTCCGCCTCCACCAGCTTGTTGAACTGGTCGAAAGGCAGCGCACCCGGATAGATCTGCCCGCCAATGGCAAACGACGGGGTGGAAGAGACACCGCGGCGCTCACCCTCCTGCTGGTTCGCCTGGATTTGTGCCCGGTGTGTCTCCGCATCCATGCACGCCCCGTACTTCGGCATGTCCAGGCGCAGTCCCTCCGCGAGTCCCTTGAGCACCTTTCTTGGATTACTCGTGGCTTCCCCGTTCCATTTATCCTGTGTCGCGAAGATCTGGTCGTGCATCTCCCAGAACTTGCCCTGGTCATTTGCACACGACGCGGCCAGCGAGGCATCCAACGTGTTCTTGTGCATGGGCAGCGGGAAATCCAGGAAACGCACCCGGATCTTTCCGGTGTTCACCAGTCGAGCGCGCACATCCGGCTCGGTGACCGTGGAGAACTGGCCGCAGCTGGGGCACTCGAAGTCGGCATACTCCACGACCTCCACCAGCGCCGATGGACTGCCCATCAGGTAGCCCTGCGCCTTCATGGGCGGCAGACTGGGATCGATGGTCGTGGCCGTAACCTTGGGACGCGACGCTACCCAACTCAACGCGCCGATGCCAACGATCGCCACGACCCCGGTCGCCATCCAGAAGCTGCGGCCCGGCCCGCCACGCTTCGCGGACTTCACGATGTTCGGCCGGCCTGCGGTGCCTCGGCCCTTCGGATCAACCATCTTCGCCATGTTCTTCCTCGATGCAGTTCGGTGAGCGAGGGCGAAAGGTAGGGCGGATACGCCTCGATGCAAGCAAACCGCCCGGATGCGGCAAGGCGGCGGCGCGAGCCGTGCATTGAGCTGTCGGCACTTGACCCGAAGCGCGCGCGGCAGCTACCTGCACTCCCGCTCGGCACATGTGGCGAAACTACCCTGGCTCGTGGAGGAAGGTCCCATCGACGCTGACCTGTTGCGCATCCCGGTTGGCCCGGGCTCGATTCATGTCGAGCGCTACGGGCACGGCGGTGCGCCCGTCGTCATGCTGCACGGCTTCGGCACATCGAGCTTCGTGTGGCGACACATCGCGCCGGAGATTGCGCTGGCCAACCGGACCGCATTCTCCATGGACCTGTTTGGCTATGGCGAATCCGACCGTCCGTTCGACGCGGACTACGGCATCGCGTCCCAGGCCGAACTCGTGGACCGCGCGCTGACGGCGCTTCGCCTGCCCAGGGCGACGGTCGTCGGCCTGGACCTGGGAGGTGCAGTGGCCATGCGCCTTGCCGCCACGCGGCCGGAGCGGGTGGAGCGGCTCTTCCTGGTCAACCCCATCGGGTTGGACGAGATACCCGCCGGCGACATCACCACCCTCCAGCGCAACACCGCGCGCTTTGCGTTCCGGGCCAGCAAGGGGATCCTCGGCGCCGCGCCCATCCTGGGCGAGGTCCTGCGCCGAAGCGTGGCCGATCCCGAGAGCATGCCGGACAAGCTGGTCGCGCGGTACCTGGCCCCCTACGTCGGCGAGGAGGGGCTCAATCATCTCCTGTTGCTCGCGCGGTCCGTGGACGATGAGGACATGGACGACGTGGAGCTCGGATCCATCTCGCAGCCGGTGCAGATCGTGTGGGGTGATCAGGACCCCTGGGCAACGCCCAAGCTCGCGGACCGGTTGTCCGAAAGCATCCCGGGCAGTCGGCTGGTGCACCTACCGGGTGTCGGTCGCCTGGTGCCGGAGGAGGCGCCCGACACGCTCCTGAACCTGCTGCTCGAGTTCATGGGCGCGGGCGCACTGCAGAGTTGAGCCTTCTCGCTGGTCACACTGTGAGGACGCCCCTCATTCGGTTATATTCTGATTCTGTACGTCCATCACCCAAATCCGAATTCATGGCCAAGCCGCAGAGAAATACAGGGGCACGTCGATATGCAGGACCCGTGGAACCGTCACCATTCGAGCAGGCCCGCGACGAGCTGTTCCAGCACATCATGCGATGTGGCGTTGTTGGCGCCGACGCAGAGCACGTCGAAGAGTGGTTCGCTGAGACGATCAAGTACATGACCGAGCGCTTCCCGGAGCTGAGCGAGCAGCAGATCACGGAGCTCAAGACGCTCGGACTTCGCTTCGCACAGCCGCCAAAGGCGCGTGTGGAGACGGACGCCGCCTCCGCCGCCTGACTGTTGTTCCTGTTCCGATACCAACGACACGCCTCCTGATCCGGGAGGCGTTTCCGTTTGCAGGCTGTTGCTACCGCGCCTGCCGCGGCACCCAGCGCACGCCGGCGCCGAGGCGAGTTCCACCGCCCACGCCCACCTGCAGCGAGGGCGCCATGCCGCTCCTTCCGCGCGGCCCTTCCAGGTCAACCACGGTGACCAGGTAGGGGCGAACGTGGTCGCGCGAGCGCGCGCGCAGGCTCAACCCGGCGCCAACGGACAATCCCCACGACGTCTGACGAAACGGATCGAGCAGGAAACGTCCCACCACGTCCAGCCGTCCGCTCGCCTCCCGTCCTTCCGCCACGACGTCAGTGCCCGCGGCGCCAATGAGGCCAATTCTCGCGTAATAGCCGAAAGGAATCTGCACGCCGCCACCTGCCTGGAGCGACGTCCGGTGCGCGGCCACGATCGCGTCCAGACGCACCTCCGGTGCGAGACGCTCGCCGCTCGCCTGTGCCCGCACCGCGGCCGCGCCCGCGAGCACCAGCGCCAGGGCCGCGCCCCACATCCGCATCATCCCGCCGCTCACGATGACCGCGCGCGCCAGAGCGCCAGCGTGTAGTCCGCGACCGCAAGAGCCGACACCACCCCCACGGCGCCGAGCAGTACGGGAACCGCGCGTGGAAGCTCCAGCACCGCAGCCAGCGTGAACAGCTGCAGCACGGTCACCAGCTTGCCGGCAATGCGCGCCTTGAACTGCACGGGGCGCAGCCAGGGAATCATGCGCGCCACGAGAAACCCTACCGCGGTTGCCAGGTCGCGCAGGAGCAGGATGAAGTACGCCGGCGTGGAGAGCAGCCCGGCGAAGAGGAACGTGCCCACCACCGTGAGGACAAATACGCGGTCCGCAATCGGATCCAGCAGCGCCCCCCAGCGCGAGGTGGCGTGCACTCGGCGCGCGAGCCAGCCGTCCAGGAAATCCGTGGCCGCCGCCGCACCGATGATGCCCACACGAGCGGAGCTCGACCCGAAGACCACGAAACCGCCGGCCAGCACGATGCGTGAGCAGGACAGCAGGTTGGGGAGACGGACCAGGGCGGTTCGGGAAGTCACGGCTCAATGATAACCCACGTGCATTTCACCTGACCACGCTCGGCCGTCTTGCCGCGCCCGACGCTGGGGCGTAACCTTTCCAATCGTCGTTCCGCCATTCGCACCCCCCGTATGCCTGATACCCTCGCACTGCTCAAGAACGTCGCCATCTTCAGGGACCTCGACGATGCCGAACTCGCCGAGATCGCGGAGGTGTGCCGCGAAGAGTCCTTCGTGAGCGGAGAATACATCTTCCGCGAGGGCGAGCACGGCAACCGGCTCTACCTCATCTGCGACGGCGAGGTGCGCATCAGCCGCGACGTCCCGGGCAGCGGCGAGGAAGCGCTGGCCATCCTGAAGCCTGGCGCGCTCTTTGGCGAGATGGCCGTGTTCGACCGGAGCGAGCGGTCCACGCACGCCATTTCGAACGGCGGCACCACTGTGCTGACCATCACCCGGCCGGACTTCGAGATGGCGCTCGACTTCAACCGCGAACTGGCGTACAAGGTGCTGTGGGCCGTTACGCGCGTGCTGTCGGGACGTCTGCGCAACACGAACGATTCGCTGCGATCGTTCCTCGCGATGTCGATGTTCTGAGCGCGTGATCCCGCGAAGGGCGTCGCGAGGGCGTTGGACGTTGGGAACGCGAATCCACGCGGATCAGGCGAATCAACGCGAATCTTTCCTCGCGCGGACGGCGCTCCTCGCACCGAGCGCCGACATGGATGCACAGTCGCAAAAAAGAAAATCGTTTTGATTTGCGATGGCGCCGGACCCGCTCCCGCCAATCCATTCCGCATTGAAGGATTCGCGTTGATCCGCGTAGATTCGCCAGATTCGCGTTCCCCCCGACAAACGCCCTTC
>JACMOE010000096.1 GCA_014378185.1 Gemmatimonadaceae bacterium
GCGCGCCTATGCGGGCCTCACGAGCGACGAATGGGAGTGGACGCTGCGCTTCGTCGGCACGGGGGGCGAGAGCCTCGGCGCATACCCCGAGTACGCGCGTCTCGAGGTAGAGGACGGCCGCCATGTGCTCAATGACCGCGAGCAGGCACGGCGGCATCGCATGTCCATTGGCACCATCGTGAGCGACGCGGCCATCGTCGTGCAGTATCTCCGCGGCAGGGTACTCGGCTCCATCGAGGAATCGTTCGTCGCTCGACTCAAGCCCGGTGACAGATTCTTCTTTGGCGGTGTGCCGCTCGAGTTCGTGCGCGTGCGAGACATGCGTGCGTGGGTGTGTCGGGCGCCGAATACCAGGGGCGCCATTCCGCGCTGGATGGGCAGCAGGATGCCGTTGTCTGGCGAACTGGCGCACCTGCTGCGTGCCAGGCTGGGCGAGGCGGCCGATGGCCGCTACCGCGGACCGGAGCTGACAGCGCTCGAGCCACTGCTGGAGATTCAGCGACGGTGGTCTGCCATTCCGCATGCCGATCAGGTGCTGGTGGAGCGCGTGAAATCGCGCGATGGGTGGCACGTCTTCATTTATCCGCTCGAGGGCCGCCTGGTGCACGAGGGGCTGGCCGCGCTGTTCGCGTATCGCATGTCGCTCGTGCAACCCATGTCATTCGTGATGTCGAGCAATGACTGGGGCATGGAGTTGCTGTCGCCGGATGAGCCGCCGCTCGACGCCGTCCTTGACGTGCGCAACGACCTGTTTCTCTTCTCGCCGGACAAACTGGCGGAGCACATCACGGCATCGCTCAACGCGGCCGAGATGGCCAAACGGCAGTTTCGTGATATTGCACGCGTGGCTGGGCTGGTGTTTCCCGGGTTTCCGCGAAGCGGCAAGACGGCGCGGCAGCTACAGGCGTCGAGCGGCCTGTTCTTCGACGTCTTCATGAAGTACGAGCCCGACAACCTGCTCATCGCGCAGGCGCACCGCGAAGTCCTGGAGCGTCAGCTCGAACGCAGCCGGCTCGGCACGACGCTTCAGCGCCTGGCGCAGGCCACCGTCGTGATCACCGAACCCAGGCGATTCTCACCATTGTCATTTCCGCTGCTGGTGGATCGCACGAGGAACAAGGTGTCGAGCGAAAGGCTGTCAGACCGTATCAAGCGCATGCAACTGGTGCTCGAGCGCGCCGCCGGATGAACGCCGAGGTGACTGTCGGTGGCGAGAATCTGGAACTCTGTCCGGAGCGCGCTATCTACTGGCGGCGGCGCCGCATGCTTCTCGTCGCCGACCCTCATTTCGGCAAGGCGACGGCATTCCGTGCGCTGGGCATCAATGTTCCGCGCGGCACGACAGCAGAAGGGTTGCTGCGGCTCGACGGCCTGCTCCACGCACGCGATGTGGACACGCTCGTGTTCCTTGGCGATTTCCTGCATGCCAGGGAGGGCCGCAGCGACGCGACCTTCGTGGCCCTCGCGGAGTGGCGGGCGTCGCATGGCGACGTCGCCATGCAGATCGTGCGCGGCAACCACGATCGCAGGGCGGGGGATCCACCGGAGATGGTGGGCATCGAATGCGTGGATGGTCCGCTGATGGTGATGCCGTTCGCGCTGGCACACCATCCAGTGGCCATTCCCGGCTCGTACGTGCTGGCCGGCCATCTTCACCCGTGCGCTACGCTGGTGGGTGTCGGCAGGCAGAGGGAGCGACTTCCCTGCTTCTGGTTCTCCGCAGGGGTTGGTGTGTTGCCCGCGTTCGGTGACTTCACGGGCTGCGCGGAAGTGCCAGCCGGTGGCGATGATACGGTCTGGGTTGTGGCGGACGATAGCGTGATGCAGGCTGCGCGGCACGAATCATGACCTGTTTACCTGCTTCGGTTGCTTGGTGCGATCTCCAAACCCGCGAGGCAAAATGTTTCTCACCATCGCCATCATTCTCCTGGTTCTCTGGGCGCTCGGATTTTTCATCTTTCCCGTGGTTGGTGGGTTGATTCACATCATCCTGATCATCGCCGTGATCTCCATTATCTGGCACTTCCTGAAGGGCCGGAATACCACGCGATTGTAGGGATCGTGATGGGACGCGGGCCACCGGCGGGATGGCCCGCGCGTCACCACTAAGAATGCGCTAAAAAGCCGCGTCATCTGCATTCACGCCGTGCATCCTGTGCACTATTCAGGTTGTACGATGCAGAAAACACTCACGGTGTTCCAGAGCCAGACGCGAGCGGCCGAAGTCTCGCGCCCAGGGCGTTCTCACTGGGCGCAAACCGCAGGCGAGGCAGCGCCACTCGTTCTCATCATCGACGACGAGCGCGAACTCCGTACGGCCGTTGGCGCCGCGCTCATCGTAGCCGGAATGCAGACGCGCGAGGCCGAGACGGGGAGCGCAGGGGTCAAGCTCGCCGCGCACGAGAACCCCGATCTCATCCTGCTCGACCTGGGACTTCCGGATTGTCGGGGCATCGACGTATGCGGTGAGCTGCGCTCGTGGACATCGTCCCCCATCATCGTGCTCTCCGCTCGCCACGCGGAGCTCGACAAGGTGGCGATGCTGCGGGCCGGCGCTGATGACTACGTCAGCAAGCCATTCGGCATGACCGAGCTGATCGCACGCGTCGAGGCGCAGCTTCGGCGCGCGCGAACGCCGCATCGCGATCTCCCCGCAGTGTTCGACGTGGATGACCTGCACATCGACATGGCGCTTGGCATCCTGCGCCGCAACGCGGATCCGATTCGACTCACGCGAACAGAATGGGGAATCTTCCGGACGCTCGTGCAGTGGGCGGGGCGACCCGTGCCGCATCAGGAAATGTTCAATGCGGTGTGGGGGCGGCAATTCGGCAACCCCTCGCAATACCTGCGCGTGTACGTCACGCATCTCCGTCGCAAGATCGAGCGCGATGTCTCGACACCCCGAGTCATCATCACGGAACCTGGCATAGGATACCGTCTGGGCGTTGACTAGCCAACAGCGCGGGTGGCTCCGCCGAGGCAGCCGGTGGCTTGCCTGGTTGACGATGCTTGCACTCGCAACCGCGACACTCGTCCAGCTGCGCGGGGACATCGAACAATCGCACGCGGCGCTGGTCCTCTTGCTGGTAGTCCTCGGTGGCAGTGCGAGCGGAGGCAGGGCCCTCGGCTACATACTCGCTACTCTTGGCTTCCTGCTTATCGATTACTTCTTTCAGGCACCGTACGGTCTGCTCTCCGTGGGAAAGGCCCTGGACTGGGTGATGCTCGCCGCATTTCTCGCGTCCGCATTCGTCGCCACGGAACTGCTGGCGCGCGCCAAGGAGGAAGCCGATCCCGCCCGTGCTCGCACGGAAGAGGTGGCCCCCCTGTCCAGGCTCGGCTCCGCAACTCTCAAGCACGCGCGCGCCGAGGACGGATTGCACGAAGCAGGTTCGCTCATTCGCTCCACGCTGGGCGCGCAATGGTGCACCATACGCCAGGTCAACGGATCGCTGAGGGATACGGGGTGGACGAGCACAGCTGACGCAGTCGATGATACCAGCCTCGCCCGCCAGCGGGTGCTCGAGGCGCAGATTGTCGGACGCGTAGCGGCCGGCCTTGATGAGCGCGAGGTGGCGTTGGCTGTTGCGGGAGGCGACGTGTCGATCGTATCCATCGACTCCTACGCTGGGCATGATGTCGTTGAGGCACTGGGCCTGCCGCTCTACGCGGAATCACGCCTGGTCGGAGTGCTCATTGTCGGCGGGGACACCAGCGCCTCCATCGTGTTCGACGCCGCCCGCCGGCGCTTCATGGCCACTATCGCATACTACGCGGCCCTTGGTCTCGAGCGCGTCCGCCTGGCTCAGGAAGCAGGGGAGGCACATGCGCTGCGGGAGGCAAATCGCATGAAGGACGAAGTGCTCGCTACTGTGTCGCACGATCTCCGTACGCCGCTCACCACCATCAAGGTCCTCGCGCAGGCCGCCGGCCTGCGCGGCGATCCAGCGGCCGGCATCATCGAGGAGCAGGCCGATCGTCTCGCGCGCATGGTGACGAACGTACTCGATCTTTCCACGATCCGCGCAGGAAGCCTGCACCTGGAGATCGGGCTGAATACCGCCGAGGACGTGATCGCGGCGGCTGTGGGTCAGGTACAGGGACGGCTTCTGGGACGACGTATCGTGACCACGTTCGATCTCGATGAGCGCGAGCTCATCGCACGTTTTGACTTCGTGCAAACGCTGCGCATTCTCGGCAACCTGCTCGACAATGCCATGCGGTATACGCCGCTTGGCGGCGCCGTCGAGATCGACGCAAGCCGTGACGGGCCCTGGCTCGCCATCCGCATCCTTGACGTCGGCCCCGGTGTCGCGGAGGCAGAGCGCACGAGAATCTTCGAAGCCTTCTATCGCCCGAAGTCGCAGGCGCCTGATGGCGGTGCGGCCGGACTTGGGCTCTCCATCGCGCAGCGGCTGGCCGAAGTGCAGGAGGGATCGGTCGGGTACGCGCCGCGCCCAGGAGGTGGAAGCATCTTCACGCTTCGCCTTCCAGCCGTGGACTGGGACCCCACGCTCCTGGACGACATGTAAGC
>JACMOE010000097.1 GCA_014378185.1 Gemmatimonadaceae bacterium
ACCGGATGCAGCACGTGATAGCGCGACGCCAGCAGCCCGCGCTCCTCTGCCCCATGAAAGACGAAGAGCGCCGATCGCTTGCCCGGATGCTGCTTCCATGCGCGTGCAATGGCCAGAAGCGCGACACTCGTGGTGGCGTTGTCATCGGCGCCATTCCAGATGGAGTCGCCGTTCACGGTGTAACGCACGCCGTCATGATCCTGGTGCGAGCTGAAGAGCACGTACTCGGATCGCAGCGAAGGATCGGTACCGCGGATCTCGCCGATGATGTTCACCGAGGGATATTCGAACGTCTCGGTGCGCAGGCGGATGTCGACCGTCTGGTCGTTGGTGCGTACGTGGCGTTGACAGGTAAATCCATCCTGAAGCAGGAGAGGACAGCACTGGGCGCAGGTGACTCGCGACTGCTCGACTCATGACCGATGACTCATGACGTTTCTGTCAGTCCGCCTTGCGCAGGAAAATCCTTGCGCAGGAAAAGTCACGATTCGCGAGCTGCAAGTTCATGCGCAGCAAGTGATCCATGGGCTACGGGTGCGCGAGTCCGCCGCGCAATCGCAAGGATGAGCAGTCCGGCGAACCCGCATACCAGCACGCCAGCCACGTGCTCCTGCCACGATGGCGAATACACTGCCCGCCGCAGCCCGCCAAACCCCTGCAGCGCCAGCGCCGCGACGACCCACGACCACGCGGCTGCCGCTGCCCACGCACGGAACGCGATCACCACCAGCACGACTGTTGCCACCAGCACCACGAGCCGCGCTGAATCCAACTCGGCCGCTGGCGCCGTGGCAGCCATCATCGCGAGCAACAGACCGGCCATCGTCGCGGCCAGGAACGCTCGCGCAACCCAGCCCCTGGTGAGCCCGATCACCATCAGGATGGGGATGCCCAGCCCGGAAACCATCAGCAGCGTGGATGACGGCAGCGCCGACAGGCCGCCGAGCATGGGCGCCCACTCCGTCAGCAGCGTGGACGGCGTGTGCGGCATCCCCTTGCCTGGCACCAACTCACCCAAACGGCTCAACACAAACAGCAGCCCTCCCAACCCCACGCCGGCCAGCAGCATGTCATTGCTCGCGTCGCGCGATCGCTCGCCGCCAAGCATCGGAATTCCCACGCGCCGCCGGAGTGCGCCGAGTGCGAGCCATACTCCCCACACGAAGAGTGACAGGGGAATGGAGGACACGAGAGCGAGCCACCTGGTGCCGACGAACCGGCCCCACGGCTCGGTGGTATCATAGGAGAACAAGGCCGTCGGCATCGCATTCAGGCTGCCAAGGACTGCCAGGATCACCAGGGCGCCGAGCAGCAGCATCGTGGCGCGTCGGTCGAGCACCCCATCCTCCAGCACGACGGGGCATCGCCGCGTCATCATCACGCTACCGGTGATGATGACGCTGATCAGGACGAGACCACAGAGTCCCGCAATCAGTGCCCGTGTGCTCTGCCGCTCCCGATCGGCGCGAAGAAACGCCTCCGGCAACTCGACGCCACGGCGCACCATCAACGGTTCGTCGCCCGCAACCGTCACCCACGCCCGCGCCACCGCCCCATCAGGTAGCGCAACAGTCGTATCCGTGTAGGTCACGGTCACGTCTCGACGCGCAGGCCGCGCCGTTTCCCTGAATTCCACTTCCCGCAGCATCTGCACCTGCACACCTGCCCTGACGAGTGCGGCGACCGCAACACGACGCACGCTGTCCGGCGGTATGGCACTCCGCGCTGCCGCATCGCCAATGAGATGCCGTGCGTCGAGTGGTCGTCCGTCTGGCCACAGTCGAACGCGCCACTCTTCCGTACGCGCTACGGCGCTCCCCGTGGTATGCACGTACCGCACGACCCACCATGTCGGCGGCACGTACGTGGACGCGAAGCGCTGGGCCCGCGGGATCATCTGGTGAGCACGCAGGAAGCGCGGCCACTGCGGGAGCGTATCGACTCCGATGTTCGTGAGCCGTCGCCAGCCCGCCGGATCAGCACCACGCGTGCGAAGCACGGAGTCCGACGTCGAGAGCACCTGCGTCCGGTCCGCCGTGAACTGCGGCCCCAGTGTCGCCACGGGAGCGCGAAACACCGCCGCAATGGCCGCCACCACTGCCGCGGCAACAGCGAGCTGTCGTGCGCGCGCCGACAGCGGGCCGCTCGGCCGGGCCACCCGTGCCGCCACGGTCTCCTCCTCGTGCGTGCCCGCGCTCCACGCCGCAAAGCGCGCGTCGTCTGGTGCCGCGGTGAGTCCGCGTTGCCGCGCCCAGCGCCATGCTACCGCCAGCGCTGGTGCCAGCAGGGCCACCAGGATGATCGCCGCAGACACGCGATACTCGGCGGCATTGCCCGAGGTGGCGAACAGGCCGAAGAGCACCAGGTCGTACACGAAATGCGCGATGACGGTGACGAGCACACCGAAGTTGATCACCAGCACGGCCCAGAAGCACGCATCGACGAAGATTTCCACTCCCCGCGAATACGGCGGCCACGACGCATAATTGGAGTGCGCGAAGCCGAACGTCAGTGCTGTCGCGACCACACCAGCCGCCATCCACCAGCGACGTCCCGGACGCTGCCCCACCCACAGCGACAGCAGCGACAGCGGCAGCGCACGGAACAGCGTCTCCTCCCACACGCCGGCGTTGAGCGACACCGCGATGCCGGACAGCCACGGCATCGGCGTCGCAATGAGGTTGGGATCGTCCAGCATCTCGCTGGGTACCCACCAGCCGAGCATCGTGCGGGTCACCAGGTAGAACAGCGCCACGTACGCAAACCCGATAGTCGCGACCGCGTATCCGCTGGCCACGCGCGAGGCCACCTCGCGCGTGCCGCGATATCGCCACAGCTTCCACCAGTCGAGCTGCTCGGGAAACGCCAGGCGTGTCGCCAGTTCCGCCGCGGCCAGCGTGAAACCAGCGAGCAACCCGGTCAACCCTCCCGCCAGCAACGCACCGAACGCGATGCGCACCTGGAACGCGGTGGGCGACAGGGCGCTGTCATAGTTGTACCAGCTCGCCGTCATCTCGTTGAGGCCAGCGCCCAGAGTGAGCACGCCGATCACGCCGCCCACGAACATCGCTGCCCGCCAACGAACAGCGCTGGTGCGTGACGCGCGGGCCACGAACACGATGCCGGCAATCGCAATGACAAGTGCGCCGAGCCCGGCGATCAGCGCCAGCAGATCGTTGGCTGACCGCATCTCGCCATACCGGCGCCTGAACGATTCGGGAATGTCCACATACTGCCGCACCTTCGCGACCGCATTGCCCGCAACCACCACCTCAGCGCGTAGCGGCGCGCTGCCAACGCGCCGGTCCGTGCGCTCATAGGTGTAGGTGCGATCGACTCGGCCGCTCGTCTTGCGGGTTTCGTATGACGAGCTCACCAGCTTCCAGCGATCCGCACGATCGTTGATCCATTTGCCGAGTGCTTGTTCCGCGAGGCGTTGCCCGGAGTCCGCAGCGATGGCTGGCCGCTGATCGCCCTCGGCCAGCACCTGCGAAAAGCCGATGATGCGTCCGTCGGGCGCGAACTCCACACGAGCCTCGCGTGGATCGCGCGGCGTGAACGCGCGAACGGACCAGGTGAAGGGGGCGATGTCGCGCCCCCGCACGAGCGCATTCAGGGAATCCGCGCCGCCGGCCGCCAGCTCCACGAACGTGCGGAGCGAATCGTTGCCCTGAAAGTGCACCACCCTGCGCGCCGAGGATGGAGCGAGACTGTGGGCGCGAAAGAAGGAATCGGCACGTACGAGGGCGGCGTCGCGCGTGAGAGTCTGTTGCAGCGAGACGATCGGTAATGCGCGCGGAAAGAGCCAGAGCGCCGTCGCCGCGGCCACGACGGCCACCGACGCAATGACGCCCGCGCGTAACGAGGGGGAGAGGGTCATGCGACAGAGCTTACGAATGTTGAACCCGCAACGCCATGTGGGGGGTGCCGTCCCAGCAACAATGCTTCAGTTGCGTCGCGCGAACATCAGGCTGTGCCACGCACCTGATGTCGCATGGGCGCGCACCGGAATCGTCTCCACCACCAACCCCGCGTCACGCAGGGAGCGCTCGAAGCCGACATTCTCGTTTGCCGACCAGTACGCGAGCCGGCCACCCGGCCGCAGGGCGGCAATCGCCATCGCGATGCCCGCGTAGCGGTAGAGCTGTGCGTTGCCGGACGTCGTCATCGCTTCGGCACCGTTGTCCACGTCGAGCATGATTGCGTCGAACGCGCCGCGGCTCTGCTTCAGCACGTTCGCCACGTCGTCATGCCGCAGGTCCACGCGCGCATCCGCCAATGCCGATATCGACAGGTCGTACTCGGCATGCTGGTTCCATGCGATGACCTCCTCCACGATCTCGGCCACCACCACTGTGGCATCCGGCGCCAGCGACCGCAGGGCGGCCTTCAGCGTGAAGCCAAGTCCCAGCCCGCCAATGAGGACACATGTTCCCTCGCGCTCGCGCAACGGGAGGCAGACGCGCTCCGCCAGGACATCCTCGGAGTGATGTCGTCGTGTGGACATCAGCTCCGCGCCGTCCACACGAATGCTGTAGGCGCCGTCGTGACGATGAAGCACCAGCTCTGTTCCGTCGGGGGTGGTGGCCGTGCCAAGGCGTTCGACTTTTTTCACGTTGGGATGATAACCACAGGCGCACTGCTGCTGAGCCCGGTCGCGCGCCGCATTTCATGCATTGAGGAACAGAACCTCGGGAATGCGCCTTCTGGCAACGTGTTGATGGAGGCGAAATGTTCACCATTCTGGCGCGTATCCAAAGCACTACTCCTATATAGATGCCACCTGTCGTACAGCTCCAGCCCAGCGCGCTGAACCCCGCGTCCAGCACGGAAACCGTCAGCCTCACCGAGGTGCTGTCGGCATTGTCGCGGGCACTCGACCTCACCGAGGGCGCCACGGTTGGGCACACCATGCGCAGTTGCCTCATCGGCATGCGTCTCGCCGAGGAAGCCGGCATCGGGGCTGCAGAGCGTTCGGCACTGTATTACGCCATCCTGCTCAAGGATGCCGGTTGCTCGAGTAATGCGGGGCGCATGGCGTCATTGTTCGGCAGCGAGGACCAATGGGTCAAGCCTCGCATGAAGGTGGTGGATTGGCACCATCGCATCCGCCTCGCCCTCTCCACGGCGATGATGGTGGGTCATGGCCGTTCGTTACGGAAGCGTGCGCAGCAGTTCATGGCCATCGCGCGCACGAAGGACATGACGCGCGACCTCATCCTCATTCGCTGCGATCGTGGCGCGGAGATCGCCCGACAACCCGGCTTCCCCCCAGGCACGGCGGAGGCCATCCGCTCACTCGACGAGCACTGGTGCGGGCTGGGGTACGCACGCGGGCTGAGTGGCAGCGACATTCCGCTCCTGGCCCGCATCGCGAATCTCTCGCAGACGCTCGAGGTGTTCTTCAGCCGCGGCGGCCCGCGGGCCGCGCTGGCCGTGGCCCGGAAGCGCAGCGGAACGTGGTTCGATCCGGCATTGGTCAAGCTCGTGCGAGACTGGAAGC
>JACMOE010000098.1 GCA_014378185.1 Gemmatimonadaceae bacterium
CCGTGATCCTCGGCATCATCAAGCACGCGCTCGGTGAGCCGAGCGCAAAGGGCGGCGTGCTGCTCGACGGCGTGGTGCGTACTGTGCCACAGGCAGAGGGGCTGGCACAGGTGTGCGCGGAGCTGGGCACGAAGGTGGATGCGGTGCTCTGCTTCGACATCGACGACGACGAGATCGTGACGCGACTGGCCAGCCGGACTGTCTGTGAGAGCTGCCAGACGCCGTACACTGGACGTGAGCCTGGCACGAAGTGCGACAAGGATGGCGGCACGCTGGTGCGTCGCAAGGACGATGAGCCGGACGCCATCCGCAATCGTCTTGCCGTGTACGAGAAGCAGACCGCCCCCGTGCTGGAGTGGTATCGTGCACACGGCACCACGGTGGCGGTCATCGATGCCGTTGGCGCCGTGCAGGACGTCACCGCCCGCGCGCTCGGCGCGCTGGCTTCCTCGGCCGTGACGAGGCGCACGTGATCCAGCTGAAGAGCAGCCGCGAAATCGACCTGATGGCGGACGGAGGAAGGATCCTCGCCGCCACCGTGCAGATGCTGCGCCGGGAGGTTCGTGCGGGGATCTCGACGGAGGATCTGGACAGGATTGCCGAGGCCTTCATCCGCAGCCATCCGGGCGCGACGCCGGCGTTCAAGGGACTGTACGGGTTTCCGGGCACGTTGTGTACGTCGATCAATCAGGAGATCGTCCACGGCATTCCCTCGAAGAAGCGCGTGCTGAAGGAGGGAGACATCATCTCCATCGACGTTGGCGTGGGCTACCAGGGATATTTCACGGATTCCGCGACAACGGTGGCCGTGGGTGTCATCGATGCGGAAACGGCGCGCCTGCTGGAGACGACTGAACGTTCGCTCGCGGCGGGTATCGCCGCGGCGATGCCGGGCAATCACCTCGGGGACATCGGCGCCGCGGTGCAGCGTGTGGTGGAGGAAGCGGGCTTCAGCGTGGTGCGCGACCTCGTGGGCCACGGCATCGGCGTGGCGTTTCACGAGGAGCCACAGGTGCCGAACTACGGCAAGGCCAAGCGCGGCCTGAAGCTGATGCCGGGCCTGACGCTGGCGATCGAGCCCATGGTGAACATCGGTGGGCCGGCGACGCGTACACTGGCCGACAAGTGGACCATCGTGACGGTGGATGGATCGCGGTCCGCGCACTTCGAGCACACGGTGGCGATCACCGATTCCGGCAACCGGGTGTTGACGGCGGCCTGACCGTTGGTGGTTGGGAGGGCGCTGGGAACTGCGTTGTCCGGGGGAACGCGGATCCACGCGAATCTGGCGAATCCACGCGAATTGCTCCATGCGCGGGGACAATGGCGTCGCCCAACGAGCAAAATCACCATCATGTGACTTCAGCTTCAAATCACGGACTCTTGCGGCAAGCCAGTCCGGATGCGTGAGAGTATATCCGCGTAGATTCGCATGATTCGCGTAGATTCGCGTTCCCCCCAACCAACGCCTTTCACGCCGCTTTCAATGACGTGAGCCACAACGCTCCGCCTCACCCTCGCGTTCTCATGAGGACGAGTGCGAGCGCCATCGCTCGTTCGAACCACGGCGCGCCCCCCTGCGCCGCCGACCACGGTATCAACGAAGACAGCATGCTGGGATCCACCACCAAGGCACGGGGGCGCTTCACAGCCGGCCTTGGGCTCGCAGGCGCATTCGTGCTGCTCGCACCCGGCGCGCGTGCGCAGGGGACGATCACCTCGCCCAGGCAGCAATTCGGCTTCAAC
>JACMOE010000099.1 GCA_014378185.1 Gemmatimonadaceae bacterium
GGGGCGCCGCGTGGGACAAGTACTTCGCGGACCATCAGGTGGCCGGGCACACGAAGGTGCTCCAGTTCGCGCAGGATGCCGTCGATCACACGCAGAACGGCGACCTGAAGGCCATGATCCAGAAGGCAGCGCCCACGGTCCAGAAGCATCTGGACAAGGCAAAGGCTATCCAGCGCACGCTGGGTGGCGCTGCCGAGGCCGTCAAAACCCCCATGTAGCTGGACGATCCGCGGGGATATCAGAGGTATCAGCGGGTGTGAGTGCCGGCTGATTCGTACTCGCGTTTGCAAGTCAGGCTCGATGGGTCGACAGCATCGAAATGTGGGGCACGCAACGCCGAGATGCCCCGGCATGGCGTCATGCGGGACAACTTCGCTAGATTGCCGTGGACTCGCAAACGCACCAGATCCCCCCACCGCGTCGATTCGTGGTGGCGGGCTGGAGCAAATGCTTGTGCTACGGACACGCAACGCGCTGCCTACCCTGCGTCGCCACAATCGAACATTGCGGCTGCTCCAGAGTACGCACAGCTGTGCCGATATGTTGCCCCACCTCGCAGACGGCGCCTGTCTGCAATAGTTAATGAGGGAATGATGCTCGACGAGACGATGGACGTGCCGTCCCTTTCCCTGGTCATCCCGGTGTACAATGCCGCGGACCAGCTCCCGGTCACCCTCCTTGCCGTGGATGCGTTCGCGCGCCTGTACCCGGGCACCGTGGAAGTCGTGTTCGTCGATGACCATTCGAGCGAAGTCGAGACCCAACTCATCCTCGAGGATTTCACCCGCCAGCGCGGATATGCCCGGCTTCTCCGCAACGCCACCAATCGCGGCAAGGGGTTCTCCGTCACGCGAGGCATGGTGGCGGCGCGCGGCAAGTATCGCGTCTTCACGGACGTGGATCTCGCCTATCCGCTGAGTGAGGTGCACAAGATTGTCCGCGAACTCGAGGCCGGCGCCGACGTCGCGATCGCATGCCGTGTGCTGCCGGAGTCGCGGTACCTCATGAGCCCCAGCTTCTTCCACTACCTGTACACGCGGCACCTCATGAGCCGCGCGTTCAACAAGGTGGTGCAGGCCTTCCTGCTCCCGGGCATCCTCGATACGCAGGCCGGCCTCAAGGGATTCACCGCCGCTGCCGCACAGCTCTGCTTCTCCCGCACCACCATTCCGGGCTTCGGCTTCGACATCGAGTTCCTCTACATCGCGCAGCAGCACGGCCTCGCCATCCAGCAGACCGCGGTGAGCTTTCGCTACGACGACGAGCCCACCACCATGCGCTTCGCCAGTGACAGTCGCCGCATGTTCATCGACATCTGGCGTGTGCGCACCAACGCCTGGCGTGGTCAATACGCCGTGGCGAACAAGCGCTTCGTGTTTCCCGTCGAGGACCAGTGGGGCGCGGGCCTGCACACGCCGCCGCACGGTACGCCGGCGCGGGAGCTGGTCACCGGGTAGCAGCACGGCACGCGCGGGGCACACTCCCCGTAAGTTTCCAGCATGCCATCCCAGCGCCTGCTCGTCATCAACGCGGACGACTTCGGCTTCGCGCCCGGCGTCAACCGCGGCATCGTCGAGGTCCACGAAGCCGGCACGCTCTCCTCTGCGTCGATGATGGTGAACACGCCGGCGTTCGCCGACGCAGCCGCCCTCGCCCGCGAACGCA
>JACMOE010000100.1 GCA_014378185.1 Gemmatimonadaceae bacterium
GCCCCATCGAGCGAAATGGCCGTGGTATCGACGCCAGCAGTCCGCAAGGCAGTCCGCATTTCGACCACGGCCGGCTTCACGTCATAGCGCACCGCGAGGCGCTTGCTGCGCTGCGCCACGAGCTCGGGATACGACGTGACGCCATGGTCCGCGGTGAGCGCGAACACGATGGTGCTCGAGTCGCGCAGCCGATAGAGCGAATCGATGAACGTCCCCAGCGAGCGATCGAGCCGAAGCAGGTTGTCGTGCTGCTCGCGCGAGTCCGGACCATAGCGGTGACCAACGTAGTCCGTCGCCGAAAGCGACACGGCCAGGATATCCGTGGAGGTCCGCGCTCCAAGGTCCATTGCCTGGAGTCCTTCGAGCGCCGTGGCGAAGGTGAGCTCGTCCATCCACGGCGTGTAGGGCAGTTCGCCAGCGGCCCGGTCCGGGTTGCTGGGCAGCGCGTGAGGGAAGGTGAAGTCGCTGCCATTATTTTCGATCGGTTCACTGTCCGGCTCCGCATATGCGCTGCCTGGCAGCAATAACGTCCATGCCTGCCCGGCGAGTTTCTGGGGCGTGCGGCGGGCGTTGACGCGGCGGATCCAGTCGGGCAGCGTGTCCGCGTAATAGCGGCTGGTGGTGAACTCGCCGTTCGAGGTGGCGTACCAGAACGCGCCCTGCTTGGCGCGGCCGAGCGGAAGGATGGCCCCTCGATCCTTGCGCGACACCGAGAGAGCGCGCGAGCCGGGATCCCGCGTTCGCATCCAGTCGATGAGCACCGATCCCCGGAAGCGGTACGGCGACGCTGGCGTGTCACGAGACGTGAGCAACGGTGCCTGTGGATCGAGCACGCCGGTCGTGTTGCTCACGATGCCGGTGGAGCGGGGGAAGCGCCCGGACATCGTGACGGAGTGCCCAGGTGCCGTCTCGGTGTTGGCATGGTCCTGGAACGCATTCGTGAAGAAGGCGCCATGCCTGCCGAGCCTTGCGAAGCCGCCAGTGTATTGCGCGGCCCAGCGATCCACGTAGTCCGATCGCATCTGGTCGATCGTGAGAAACACGACCAGGCGAGGACGCGCCGTGGCTACCACGCCGCGTGCCTGGGCCTCGAGCCGTGCCGGTGGAATACCGAAGGACGCGAGCATGGCGGCGAACAGGAGAACTCGGCGCATCGACAGGTGCGTGAGGGTTGGCAGCATGGCGGACCGCATCCTGTGGACACGGCGCGTTGAAATCTATACTGGGCTTCTCGCGCTCCCCCTCACGTCAAGCGGCACGGGCGGCCTCGTCGAGCATGAGGCTTCTGGCAAAGCAGATTTCGTTGCAGGCAAAGCGACGCGCACAGCCGACGCAGTCGCGACGGATCTTTTCCGGATATCTGGCGCGATCCACGCGAAGGTATCCGATGGCAGCGAAAAATTCGGGCTGGAGGGTAAGCGCGAACAGGTCATAGATTCCGCGCTTGCGAGCCAGGCCTTCCACCGCGCCCACGATGGCGCGTCCCAGTCCCATGCCGTGGGCAGAACGCGACACGGCGACCGCGGCGACTTCGGCCACACTTGGTGAGTACTCCTTCAGAGCGCCACAGGCGAGCAGCCCGCCAGCGGCAGTCTGGACGACCACATAGTCATCAATCGCAAGCGCTACCATTTCTGGCGTGCGCCGCAACATCTGTCCTTCGTTCGCGAACACGTTGTTCAGGCACGAGATGGCGGCTGCGTCCTGCGGGCGCGCGCGGCGCACGAGCAGGTCTGGCGCCATCTACAGAACCTCCTCGAGGATCTGCAGGCCGCGCAGCAGTTCGTCCTGCGTGCTCACGAGCGGTGGCAGCATGCGGACCGTGTAGTCGCCTGCCGAACACACCAGCAACCCGCGACCGAGCGCTTCGCTCACCACATGTGCCGCGGTGCCCATGACGTCGATTCCCCACATCAGGCCGACGCCGCGGACCTGCCGAATGCGGCTCGTCCGGTGCGCGATCTCGTTGAGCTGCTTGCCGAACCAGGCACCCATCTCGCGCACGTGCGCGAGCAGCGCCGGATCCGAAAGCCGATCCAGTACATGCAGCGCGACCGACGACACGAAGGGGCCGCCGCCAAACGTCGTGCCGTGATCGCCGGGCTTGATCGTGGCTGCGATCGCATCCGTCATCAGGATCGCGCCCATGGGTAATCCACCGGCGATTGGTTTGGCCAGCGTCACCATGTCCGGCACCAGGCCTATCTGTTCGTACGCGAACAGCGTTCCGGTGCGGCCCATTCCGCACTGGATCTCATCGAGGATGAGCGCAATGTTGCGCGACGCGGTCACGGCGCGCAGCTCGCGGAGAAATCCGGCGTCGAGCACGCGCACGCCTCCTTCCCCCTGTACCGGTTCCACGATCAGTGCGGCGACGGTGTCCTCGCTCAACGCCGCGTCGAGTTCCGCGAGGTCGCGCTCGAAGATGGAAATTCCGGGAGTGAGCGGTCGGAACGGCAACCGGTATCCAGGGCGATCCGTTGCGGCCAGTGTGCCGAACAGGCGGCCATGGAACGCGCCGCGGAGTGCAACGATCTCGTGCTTGGCGTCTCCCAGCGTGCGCGCCCATCGACGGGCAAACTTGAATGCGCCCTCGTTGGCTTCCGCGCCTGAGTTGCAGAAGAACACCTTGTCCGCGAACGACCGCGACACGAGCGCGGATGCCAGGCGCTCGCCCGGCGAGGTGCTGTAGAGGTTGGAGGTGTGAATCAACCCGTCCACTGCGGCGTGCATGGCGGCCTTCAGTTGCGGATCGTCGTAGCCCAGCGCGTTCACCGCAATGCCGCCCACGAAATCGAGGTACGCCTTGCCCTCGGCGTCGTAGAGATGCACCCCGCTGCCCCGCACGAATTCAACAGGGGCACGCTTGTACGTGGCGAGGATGGCGCTGTCGAAGGGCGCTGCGAGGCCGGCTGTTGGCGGCTGCGCCGCGCGATGCGTGGCGTCAGTCATCGGCTTCAGGGTTGGTGCCGTCATGTGCATACACTCCCGACTCGTGTCAATTCGGTGCCGCGCTCGCGATCCTCGATGGCGGCGATGTCCGATATCCTCACCCGCTCTACTCCGCCTTCCAGGGCTGCGAGCGCCGCCTGAAGCTTCGCCGCCATGCCCCCCGACGCCGTGCCGTCATCGATGAGGCGGTGTGCGTCGTCCAACGACAGGCTCGCCATGGGCACACCGTCCCGCAGTACGCCGGGAACGTCCGACACCAGCAGAAGCTCTTCGGCTTCGAGCGCGACGGCAATGGCCGCAGCCGCGTCGTCCCCGTTCACGTTGAGCGTCAACCCTTCCGCAGGGGTGGTGCAGCGACTCACCGGAGAGAGCACCGGCAGGTATCCGCCATCGAGCAGGTGTCGCAGAAGGGTCGTATTCACCGAGACAGGAACGCCCACGTATCCGAACCGCGCCGTATCGAGCGGCGCAGCGAGAAGCAGCCCGGCATCCTCACCCGACAGTCCGAGGGCCGGGACACCTGCTGCAACCAGCGCACTCACGAGCCGCTTGTTGGCCGAGCCGGACAGCGCCATGCGAATGATCTCGAGATCCAGGAGGCTCGTGACGCGGCGCCCACCCGTGAACTCCGAGACGACACCGTGGAGCCGTTGCAGTGTACTGACTTCGTCACCGCCCCCGTGCACGACCACCAGGGATCCCGGCGTCCTGTGCTGGGCCGACGCCAGCGCGCCGGCGAGCGCCGGATCGACCTGGGGCCGTCCCCCGACCTTGATGACGCGCGTCATGTCGGCAGCCCTGTGCATTCGTCGAGGGCGCACATCAGGTTCGCGTTCTGTACCGCCTGACCTGCGGCACCCTTCACAAGATTGTCGATGGCCGAAGTCACCAGCATTGTCGGCGCGCGCGTGCCGGCAATCATGGTGGCCGTCATGCGCACGACGTTGCGATGCACGACATCGCGAAGCCTGGGCTGTTGGGGCACCACCTCGATGAAGGGCTCGTTCGGGTACGCCGCGCGAAGTGGCTCCGTAGCATCGGCAAGCTCCCTGACCACCGGCACCGTAATGGATGACAGGATGCCGCGGGCGACGGGTAGCAGGTGCGGCGTGAACACGAGATCCGCGTGGGCCGCACCAAAGGTCGCCATCGTGGCCAGCATCTCCTTCAGGTGGCGATGCGTGTTACCCACGCCATACGCGCGGTAGTCCTCGCTGACCTCCGCAAACAGCAACTCGCGCTTGGGCGAATTTCCTGCCCCCGTCACGCCACTCGCCGCATTGGCGATGATCATTGCGCCGGGGGCGACCAACCCTGCGGAGGCCAGCGGCGCCAGGGCGAGCAGTATGGACGTGGGGTAACATCCGGGGTTCGCGACGATGTCCGCGGAGGCAATGGCCGACCGGGTCGCGCTGCCGAGCTCCGGCATTCCATAAACTGCCTTCGCTGCGGCGTCGCCGTGGCCTGGACGGAAGTCGCTCGAGAGATCCACAACGCGTGCGCCCGCTGACCGCGCCCGCTCCACCCATGCCAACGACGCGCCATGTGGCAGCGCGCAGAAAACGATCTCCGCCTTGGCAAGCGGCGCGTCGTCCGAGGCGATGAACGTGACGTCGTCCCGGCCGGCACGCACCGTTTGCCCGCGCTGCTCATTCGCGGTCGCGAACGCCAGCGAAAAGCGCGGATGCCGTGCGATGATCGCGCACAGTTCGCGTCCGGCATAACCGCTGGCGCCCAGGACGCCGACAGGGATTTTATTCACGCTATAATGCATAATCATGCATTTGCCTCTGGTCAATGCCCGCTTCGGCACCTATGCTTTAGGGTAGGCGGGCGTAACTACGGGGAGATCGATGACCAAGAAGCAAGGTCGACAGGCCGCTATTCGCGAGCTCGTTTCCGCGCACGAGGTGGGCAGCCAGGAGGAACTTCGCCAACTGCTGGTCGAGCGGGGGGTGGACGTCACGCAGGCGACCCTCTCTCGTGACATCAGGGACCTGGGACTGGCTCGCGTTTCCGCAGAGGACGGCGTGCGTTACGTCATCCCCGGGTCGCGTGAGGACGACGAGGACAAGCCGTTGCTGGCCAGCCTCCTGCCCCAGCTCTTCTCACGCATCGATGGTGTCGGTGAATTGATCGTCCTGCACACCGTGCGCAGCGGTGCGCAGCCGATCGCGGAAGCCATCGACCAGGAGGAATTCCCCGAGGTACTTGGCACCATCGCGGGCGATGATACGATACTGATCGTCACGCGCTCGACAGAAGCCCGTCAGGCACTGACCCGCCTGCTGCTGGAACTGGCGGGCGAGGCCTGACGACGATGGCCGTCAGGACGCGGCGAAGGGTTGACGTGGATGACTATTCTGTGTAAATATGCAGTAGTTCTGCATATTCTTATCTCAGGAGCATTCATGCCTCGCACCATCGTTCTGGCCTACTCGGGCGGTCTCGACACCTCGATCATCGTTCCGTGGCTGCGCGAGCACTATGACGCGCGCGTGATCTGCGTAGCGGCCGACATCGGACAGGGAGCCGATGAGCTGCGCGGTGTCCGCGAGAAGGCACTCGCCTCTGGTGCCGAAGAGTGCTACGTGGAGGACCTGCGCGAGGAATTCGTGCGCGACTTCATTTTCCCCACGCTCCGCGCCGGTGCCGTATACAACCGCAAGTACCTGCTCGGCACCGCGATGGCTCGTCCCCTCATTGCCAAGCGTCAGGTGGAAGTCGCCCACCGCATTGGCGCGGATGCCCTGGCCCACGGCTGCACGGGCAAGGGGAACGATCAGGTCCGCTTCGAGATGACCTTCGCGACGCTCGCGCCTGAATTGCCGGTCATCGCGCCCTGGCGCGAGTGGGACATTCGCAGTCGGGAGGATGCCATCGACTACGCGACGGCGAAGGGAATCCCGATCGCCGCCACCAAGGAAAAGATCTATTCACGAGATGCCAACCTGTGGCATCTCAGTCACGAGGGCGGCAACCTCGAGGATCCGAACTCGGCCCCAAAGGCCGACATGTTCATGCTCACCGCCGAACCGACCAAGGCACCAGACACGCCTGAGGATGTCGTCATCGGGTTCGAAAAGGGCACGCCGGTGACCGTAAATGGGGAGGCGCTTGATCCGTTCGCGCTCGTCACCGCGCTCAACGCGATTGGCGGGAAGCATGGCGTGGGGCGCATCGACCTCGTCGAGGATCGCATGGTCGGCATGAAGTCACGTGGCGTTTACGAGACGCCGGGTGGCACGCTTCTCTACACGGCGCATTCCGAACTCGAGCAACTCATCCTCGACCGCAAGACACTTGCGGCGAAGGATCTGATCGCGCCTCGCTACGCTGACCTCGTGTACGAGGGGCGCTGGTGGACGACCGAGCGTGAGGCGTATGACGCATTCGTGAACGTCACACAGGCACGGATCACCGGTACCGTCACCCTGCGCCTGTACAAGGGCGGCATGCAGGTGGTCGGACGCCAGAGCGAACATGCCCTCTACGACGAGCGCTTCGTCACGTTCGGAGAGGACGACGTGTATCAGCAGAGCGATGCGGCCGGCTTCATTCGCCTGTTCGCGCTACCCGCGCGAGTGCGCGCCATCAAGGATCAGGAACTCGCGGCCGCAAAGGCAGCCGCGAGCGCGGCGGCCGTGGCGGTGCCGGTGGATGAGCTCACCGCCGTCTGACGTGAGCACCCCGCCAGCTGAAGCAGCGAAGTCACACAAGCTGTGGGGAGGACGCTTCGGCGCCGGCCCCACGGCTGCTTTTGATGCGCTGAACAATTCCATCGGTGTCGATTTCCGGCTGTGGCCCTACGACGTTCGGCTCTCCAAGGCCTGGGCGGTCGCGCTCTGGAGCGCCAATGTGCTCACGCTCGAGGAGAGCAATGCGATCGAGAGCGGCCTCGACGTTGCCTCCGCTCGACTCGACGCGGGGGAACAGCCACTTCCCTCCGACGAGGACGTCCACACACTCATCGATCGCCTGCTGCATGATGCAGTGGGGGGCGTTGCATCCAAGCCCCACACGGGACGCAGTCGCAATGACCAGGTAGCCACGGCCACTCGTCTCTGGACGATGGATGCGTGCCAGCGGCTCGACGCGGCAGTGCGGACGCTGCA
>JACMOE010000009.1 GCA_014378185.1 Gemmatimonadaceae bacterium
CACCCCCACCAGCGCCAGCGCCCCGATCCGACCCACCACGCTGAGGTCCACTGCCTGACGCTCGCGCGACTCCGCGGCGAGCGCGCCCAGCAGCGACCACGCCACCAGTGCAGGTGCCGCGAGCAGGAGCACCGCGTCGAACGCGCCCACCACCAGCACGATCGCCAGCGTCGCGAGCATCACGGCCGACGTCACTCGAGTCTCCGTACTCGACAGGTCGCGCACGCCGCGCAGGCCGTCCGTCAACAAGGCCAGCATCGCGAGCCCCAGCAGCACGAATGCCGCGGGCCCGCGCTCCGACAGCAACGCGATCCAGTCGCTGCTCGGCCACGGGTTGGACGTCATGCCGTCCTGTCCGAGCGATGGATCGTTGTTCGAGGCGTAGCGAGGATAGCTCACCGCCCAGTTGCCCGGGCCCACGCCAAGGAGGGGGTGCCACAGCGTCATCGTGAGCGAATTGCGGTACTGGACCACGCGTCCATGCCCGCTGCCACCCTTGTAGTTCACGATGCTGTGCGCCGTGTCCGCGTACGGCGACTCGCTGTTCCAGTCGAGCGTGTTGGGTAGCACCAGCGCACCGCCCGCGCCGGCCATTCCCGCCACCACCAGCACGAGCAGGCGCCTCAACCGAAGAGAATTGTCGCGCGCGCGCAATGCCACGATGCCTGCCACCACGAGCACCGCGATGCCCACCACCAGCGCGAGCCACGCGGCGCGGCTGCGCGAGAGAATCAGCGCGCCGCACATGATGGCAATGCCGCCGCACCATCGCAGGAGCGACGCGCGCGACGGGGCGCGCACGCCGGCAAACAGCACGGCCGGCATGGTGATGACGCACAGGTGCGCCATGAAGTTGCGATTGCCGAAGGTACCTCCCGGCGCGCGGTTGAGGCTCACGAACTCGCTGCGCAGTCCGTATGCCTGGAGCAGCGCCGTCGCCGCCCCCACCACACCGGCCAGGGCGAGCGCCGCGACGAGCGCGCGTGCGTAGCCCGCTCGGGCGAGCGTGCGCGCGCACCAGAAGCACGCAACGCCGGCGAGCGACACGGTCATGGCGCGTCCGGCTAGCCACCAGTTCGTGGCGAACAGCGCTGATGCCGCGCCAAATGCCAACCAGAGTGCCAGCAACTGGTCGGAACGTGACAGCGTCAGGCGGCGCACGCGCACGAAGCACAGTGCGCAAGCCAGCAATGCGGTGACGCTGAGGACCAGCTCCTTCGGCACGAAGAAGCGATCCAGGTCGAAGGTCTTGTACGGCGCCGCGACGACCACCACGGCAATTGCCCCTGCTTGAAGCACGCGCAGGGCCACGCGGCGCTCAGCGTTCGGCATGCGTCGGGTGGCAGGGGCTCTCGCCCTCGTCGTGCGCGGCATTCGCATCCACCGGAACGAACGCCCACCGATAGCGATCCGGCAGCAGGGTGAGCTTGAGCAGGCCGAACGTCTCCGAGGAATGCGCCTCGCTCCCGGGCAACAGCCGTCCGATCTCGTAGTGGTGCGCGCCACCGGTTCCCACCACGAACTGGCGCACGCCATTCGCCGAGTCTGCGCCACCGTCGGCGTCCAGCGGCGTGAAGCGTTCGTAGATGTGATCGTGCCCGGCCACGGCGACGCTCACGCCCCGCCGTACGAGAATCCGCCACACGGGAATGAGCGCCTCACGCTCCGTGTGCGGCCCCGAGCTGAATCGCGGGTGATGCATGTAGGCGATCGTGCATCGTCCGGCGTTCGCAGTCAGGTCCGCACGCAACCACGTGGCCTGCGCCGAGCTGTCGTCGATGGCAATGTTCGTGTTGAGGGCGATCACGTGCCAACGACCCAGGTCGTAGCTGTAATACCCCCCGGGGCGCGGGCCGGCCCGGTCGCCGAAGTAGTCGAAGTACGAGCTGGCGCTGTCGTCGCCGTAGTCGTGATTGCCCAGTGCGGGACGGATGCGGGCGCGGTGCCGCCCCCACGCCGGATCGAAGCAGGTGAGGAATGGGCGCGGATTCTTCTTCGTCTGGTATGCGACGTCGCCCGCGATGAAGATGGTGCCGCGAATGGAGTCGAGGAGGAGCGCCGTGCGGGCCGCGCCGTCGGAGCGACAGTCGGCCACATCACCTGCACCAATCAGCACGGGCACCGTATCGCGCTGCATGGACAGGGCAATGGAATCCTGATTCGACTCGGTGCGCCCGCATGCGCTCACCATGGCAGACAGCGCCAGCGCACGGCGCATCCCCTTCATTCCGGCGGCAGCCCCCACGCCTCGCGCAACCGCTCGTACTCGGCGACCGGTAGCTGGACGAGCGCAGGACGTCGCGAGCCGTCGAGCCATCGCATGAGACTTTCCAGGGCGCCCGCATCGAGCGCCGTGCATCCGGCCGTGGTGGAGTCGGGGCCGCCCCAGATGTGCAGGAAGATGCACGACCCGCGACCCGCAGTGGGACGGCCTGCATTGTACCCGACGATCACGCCAAGCCGATACTGTGCGATCTGTCGCATGTGCTCCGCACTGTTCCAGTCCACGCGCGCGACGGTCGCCCGATCCACCACGGTGTTGTAGAACGCGGACGCCTCGTCGTCCACGCAGTCGCTGCCGGACTGCAATGCCGCGTACGGCAATCGTATCCAGGGCACGTCGGAGCGCGCGGCAAAGCCGAACGCCGTATCGAGCGGAAAGACGCCAGCGGGCGAACGACCGTCGCCCTCATGCTTGATCGGATCCGCTGCGCCGCGCGCCAGAGCTGGGTCGCCCCAGGCGAGTCCCTTGCGACCAATCACGACGGCCACGGCGGGCGCCGCGGGCTGCCACGCACTCGTGGCGCTCGCTCGCGCAAAACGGCGCAGCGTTCCTGTCACCACGTTCCAGCTTGGTGTCACGACGATCGCCAACTGGCGCGCATCAGCCAGCGCGGCCGGCATTGGGGCCGAGACGGCCACCACCGGCCCTGGGCCGCGCTCCGGCGCTGATGCCGTGGCCGAGCTGACGATCGGCGCGCGGGCGCATGCGCCGGCAACCGTGGTCAGCAGCGCACACCCGGTCAATCGATACATCAGGGAAATCCGCATGCGCACACGCTAACGAAATGCTCGCCGTTCCGCGCGTCGGCCATCATGCGCGGACTCGCTCGGGGTGCGCATACACGGTGACCCGGCCATCCCGCGCAAAGCCGGCCAGCGTAATGCCTGTGTCGATGGCGATCTGCACTGCGAGTCCGGTGGGCGCGGACACCGTGGCGACCAGCGACGCGCCAAGGATCGCCACCTTCTGGACCAGTTCGAAACTGCCTCGACTGGTCAGGACCACGAATCCATCGCGCGCGTCAATGGTGGCCCGGGCCATGGCGCCCACCAGCTTGTCCAGGGCGTTGTGGCGCCCTACGTCCTCGCGCACGAGACTCACGGCGCCGGCCGCGTTGGCCCAACCAGCGGCGTGCACCGCGCCGGTGGCATCATTGAGCGGTTGTTGCGCCCCAAGCTCGCGGACGGCGCGCGAGATGGCCGCCACGGTAAAGCACGTGTCGGAGTTCACGTGCGGCAGCTCGCGCAATACCTCCTCCACATCGGCCATGCCGCAGATTCCGCAGCCGGATCGCCCGGAGAGGCGGCGTCGGCGCGCGTCGCTGGCCACCTTCGCCGACGTCTCGATCTGCAGCTCGATGCCCCGGCTGTAGCGCACGACGGTCACTGCCGTCACCGCGTCCGCATGGCTGATGAGGCCCTCGGTGAGCGAAAAGCCGACCGCGAAATCCTCGAGATCCACGGGGCTCGCCATCATCACGGCGTGCGACACGCCATTATACGCCAGTGTCACCGGCGTCTCCTCTGCCACCATTTCGGTGGCGAGGGAAGCGAGCCCAGCTTCGAAACGCCGGGCAGGAGCGACGCGCACCGGTGGAGCATGTCCCAGACGTTCCATGGGCATGATCTACCGCGCGCGGACGGGGATCGCAACGTCGTGGACTCCAATCTGCATCTACGAACGCGCGTACTCCGGCGTGCAGTGCTGCTCCGCGCGTGGGGGTTCGGGCAACGAGATACAGACTACCGGAGCAGAATCAAGCGTGCGGTTTCCCCGCGGCTGGCGACGTCGTTCGCCAGGTCTCAGCGACATGCGTCTCACGGACGTGGCGAATGAAGTGATCCTGGGCGAGTTGTTCGGCACGGATCGCCTGGCACGGCACGGGCGGCATCTCGCCCGGACGCAGATGGTGGTCGAACTCCGGCGGCGGACGCGGGCCACGGGCAAGGGCCCGCTGCTGTCGCGACTCGCCGCCACGGAAGGCGTCCTGCGCGACGTGCACGCCATTCTCGCCCGCGTTGCGGCCGACGGCGTCGAAATCAGCCCGGCCGGCGAGTGGCTGCTGGACAATTTCTACGTGGTGCTCGAACAGGTGCAGGAGGTGCGGGCCACCTTGCCGACGCACTACTACCACCAGTTGCCGAAGCTGGCCGGCGCGGGTGCATTCGCCGGCTATCCGCGCGTGTACGAAATCGCGGTCGAGCTCATTGCCCATACCGACGGCCGTCTCGATCCGGCGCTGCTCCAGCTCGTCGTCGAGCAGTACCAGCGCACCACTCCGCTCACCATGGGAGAATTGTGGGCGATGCCGGCGATGTTGCGCATGGGCTTCCTGGAGAACGTGCGCCACATGTCGTTGCGAGCGGCAGCCGACGTGGACGATACGGAGGCCGCCGACGCGTGGGTCACGCGCCTGCTCGAGGCGGAAGATGCGAGCGGCAAGGCGCTCTCCCGCGTGCTGGATGATCTCATCCATCACCCGCCCTCGCTCACCCCGGCGTTTCTCACCCGGTTTCTCCAGCAGATCCGCAGCCGGAGAGCCGACTTCACGCCGCTGATGTGGCTCGAGCAGTGGATCGCGGATGAGGTGATGAGCGTCGAGGAGGCGGTGCAGCGCTCCACGCAGCACCTCGCCCTCACCCAGCTCGTGATGGCCAACAGCATCGCGAGCCTGCGGAAGATCGGCAGCATCGACTGGTCGGAGTTCGTGGAAACGGCCAGCGCAACAGAGGCGACGCTGCGCCGAGACCCGAGTGGGGTCTACGCGGCGATGACGTTTCCGACACGCGATCGCTACCGCCACGTCGTCGAGCACCTGTCGCGGCGCACGGACGTGCCCGAGCAGCAGGTCGCCGAGGCCGCGATCCAGGCGGCGGCTGCGGCGGAGCGATCCCTGGGCGCGAGCGCCCGGTCGGCGCACGTGGGCTATCACCTCGTGGACGACGGCCGTAGCGCCCTGGAGGACGCACTCGGCTATCGCGCCGGGGTCCGCGAGCGACTGTATCGTGCGGCGAAGGGTGCGCCCAGTGTCTTCTACTTCACGATGCTCGGCCTCAGCGTCGCTGCTGCGCTATCCGTCCTCCTCGAGCCATTGGACGGGGCAATCACCTTTGGCGTGCTGGGCGCGATCCTGCTCGCGATGTCGCCGGCGGCCGACGTGGCCGTGGCGATGGTGAACCAGGTGGTGACGCTGTTGCTGCCGCCCGATCGGCTGGCACGCATGGCGTTCAAGGACGGCGTGCCGTCCGCGCACCGCGGAGTGGTGGTGGTACCCATCCTGCTCGGCGGTCCCGACGCCGTGGAAGAGGCACTGGACCATCTCGAGGCACAGTACCTCGCCAATCGCGATCCCGAAATCCGGTTTGCCGTCCTGGGCGATTTCGTCGATGCGGACGCGGAAGTGCTTCCGGGCGATGCAGCGATCGTCACCGCGGCGGTGGACGGCGTGCAGGCGCTCAACGAGCTCTACATGCTGGAAGGCGATGCTGGCCCGCCCTTCCTGTTGTTCATGCGCCCGCGTCGGCTCAATGCTGCGGATGGCACCTGGATGGGTTGGGAGCGCAAGCGAGGAAAGCTCGTGGAATTCAACCGCTTCGTGCTGGGCTCGAATGCGGCTGCATTTTCCACGATCGAAGGGGATGCAGACTGGCTGCACGGGGTGCGGTATGTCGTCACGCTCGACTCCGACACGGTGTTGCCACGCGACGCCGCGATCGCGCTGATCGGCACGATGGCGCATCCCCTCAATCGCGCCGTCTATGACGAACGCGTGGGCAGGGTGGTGAAGGGCTACGGCATCATGCAGCCACGCGTCAGCGTGTCGCTGGCCAGCGCCAATGGATCCCGGTACTCGGCCATCTTCGCGGGACACCCCGGCGTCGATCCGTACACGACGGCCGTGTCCGACGTGTATCAGGACCTGTTCGGGGAAGGGACCTTCACCGGGAAGGGGATCTACGATGTGGCCATGTTCGAGCGTGCCATTGCGGGCCGCTTTCCGGACAACGCGCTGCTCAGTCACGACTTGATCGAGGGCTCCTTCGTGCGGGCGGGACTCGTGACCGATGTGGAGGTGTTCGACGACTACCCCACGCGATACCTCACGGCCACCCGCAGGCTGCACCGGTGGATTCGCGGCGACTGGCAGCTGGCACCCTGGCTGCACGGCGACGTCCCGGGTACCGATGGGCACACCTTCAATCCGCTGTCGTCCATCTCCCGCTGGAAGATCCTCGACAACATGCGGCGAAGTGTGTCGCCCATTGCACTGTTCGCGTGGTTCATCGCGGGCTGGACAGTGTTGCCGAACGCCGGTGTGGCGTGGTCGCTGATGGTGCTGGCCGCCATGGCGGCGCCATGGGGCATTCCGTTGGCCATTGCGCTGCTGCGCCCTCCGCGTGGGGAGTCATGGAGTCCCTATTACGCCGCCCTGATGCACGATGCGTCG
>JACMOE010000101.1 GCA_014378185.1 Gemmatimonadaceae bacterium
GATGCGCAAACCGCTGCATCTCCTGCGCGCCTTCGACCCTCTCGGCGATGTAGTAAACGTATGTCGTCATGTCCCTCCCGCGAAAGGTTTATTGCGGCTGGACCGTGAAGACGAGCACCGCGTTGGGCGGAATGGGGCCGCTGCCGTTGGCGCCATAGCCGAGCGACGGCGGAATGATGAGCTGGCGGCTTCCACCAACCTTCATGCCCAGCAGGCCTTCATTCCACCCCTGGATCACGCTGCCCGGGATGGTGAAAGAGTAGGTGCCGGCGTCGAACACGCTGCCATTGGCGAGCGCACCGCTGTACTTCACGTTGAGGGTCTGGCCGGCGGCAATGGTGGTGCCGGTGCCTACCGTGATGTCGCGATAGTAGAGGCCGGAGGCGGTCTTGGTGGAGGCGGCGAGATTCACGCCCAGTGACGTGGCGAACGTGGTGGATTCGATGGGCACGAGCGGATAATCCGTTTTGGTGGAACTGTCGCCCAGGCACGCCGACAGTGTGAGGGGAACGAATGTGAGCAGCAAGGCGCGAAGTCGCATGGGAATACCCGATCGGTGTTGAAAGAAGGATTCGAAGCTGATGGACAGGCGTCGCCGCGGCTACCCGGCCCCACCCTGCTCGCGGTCGCGGCGCACCGGCACACGCTTTCCCTTGATGGTGGTGGCACGCAGCGTCTCGATGATTCCGTCCGCGATCTCGTCCGGCACCTCGACGAGCGAGAAGCGATCGGTGATCTGGATGGCGCCGATGGCGCGTGCGTCGATGCCGGCCTCGTTCACGATGGCGCCAACGAGATCGGCCGGCCGAATGTTGGAGTTGCGACCCGCGCCGATGTACAGGCGGGCCACATCCCACTCGGGCGTGATGTGCTTCTTGCCACCGGCCGCCTTGCCGCCTGCCTTGGCCGCTTCATGACGGCGGGAACCGGCCTTGGGCGTGGGCGCGCGCTCACTGTCGCGACGTGGCGCGGACCGCTCGGGGCGCAGCGTCACCGTTGGAATTTCCTCCGCCTCGGCGCCATCCTTGGCGTCGGCCATCTTCACCGCGGCGGCCGCGACGTCCATGATGTCGAACTCCTGCGCCAGCGAATCGACGACGGCGCGGAAGTGATCGAGCTCGCCAGCAAGGATCATCTCGCGCAGCGAGGTCTTGGTCATCTCGATGCGCCGCGCGCGGAGATCGGCCACCGTGGGCACGGTCGCTATGTCGATCTTCTGCTTGGTGAGGTATTCGATGTTGCGCAGCAGCCGGTGCTCGCGCGGCTCCGCGAGCGTGATTGCAACGCCCTCGCGGCCCGCGCGCCCCGTGCGACCGATGCGATGCACGTACGCCTCGGCCGACGTGGGCACATCATAGTTCACCACGTGCGAGACATGCTCCACGTCGAGTCCCCGCGCGGCGACGTCCGTGGCAATGAGCAATTCCGCGGTGTTGGCGCGGAACTTCTTCATCACCCGGTCGCGCTGCTCCTGCGACAGTCCACCGTGCAGCGCCTCGGCGCGATAGCCGCGGCCGTTGAGCGACTCGGTGAGCTCGTCCACTTCCGTGCGCGTACGGCAGAACACGATGGCCGACGTGGGATTCTCCACGTCGAGCACACGGCCGAGCGTGGCCATTTTATGTGAGCGACCCACGATGTAGGCCGTTTGCCGTACACGCGGGGCGGAACCAGCAGGTACCACCTCGCGGTCGATGCGCACGCGCACCGGGTTCTTGAGGTGCTTGTTCGCGATGTCCGCAATGCGCGGCGGCAGGGTAGCGGAGAAGAGTGCAGTCTGCCGATCGGCCGGCGTCTCGACAAGAATCGCCTCGAGGTCTTCCGCGAACCCCATGTCGAGCATTTCGTCCGCCTCATCGAGGATGACGATCCTCACGCTATCCAGCCGAAGGGTCTTGCGCCGGATGTGATCGAGCGCGCGGCCGGGCGTGGCGACCACGACGTCCACCCCGCGCTTGAGCGCGCGCAACTGCGTTTCCATGGGTGCGCCGCCGTAGATGGGCAGCGCGATGATGCCGAGCGACTTGCCGTACTTGTGCACCGCCTCGGCCACCTGCATGGCCAACTCGCGCGTGGGCACGAGAATCAAGGCACGCAGCCGCTCACGTGGCTCGGCGTCCGGCGTGACGAGATGCAGCAGGGGAAGCGCGAATGCCGCGGTCTTGCCCGTGCCGGTTGCCGCCTGGCCCAGCAGGTCGCGCCCCGCGAGAAGCGGCGGAATGGCCTCGCGCTGAACGGGGGTGGGCTCCTCGTAGCCAAGCGCGGCCAGCGAATCGACGATGCGAGTATCGAGGCCCAGGGTGTTGAAGCCCATGATGGAGTCGGTGCCCGGTGCAGTAGCGGTCTTCGGTGTCATCACGAAAGATAACCTCTTTGGCCCCATGGCGTATTCCGCGCATGGGTCGCCTCTGGCTCGCGACATGGATATTGTGCAGCATGCTCCCCGATACCACCGGATTGCCGTTCGAGGTGCGCGCGTCGCACATGCAGGGGCACGGTGCCTTCGCCACGCGCCCCATTCAGGAGGGGGTCCGACTCATCGAGTATGCGGGCCAGCGGTTGACTCCCGCCGAAGCGGAGGCCCGCTATCCGGACGTGGCTGGCGAGCGCCACCACACCTACCTGTTCGCGATCGACGACGATGTGGTGATCGACGCAGCCTTCGAAGGAAACGAGGCGCGGTTCATCAATCACTCCTGCGACCCGAATTGCGACGCCGTCATCGACGACGGGCGCATCTGGATCGAGACCATTCGCGATGTCGCGCCGGGAGAGGAGTTGGCGTACGACTATGCGTACGTGCTCGAGGAGCGCCACACCCCGGCGGCGAAACGACGCTTTCCCTGCCATTGCGGTGCCGCCAGCTGCCGCGGGACGATCCTGGCGAAGAAGCGGTAGAGGGGTCGCTACTTCTTGGGGCCGCAGAGGTAGTCGACAGCAATGCCCCCGAGCGAACCCGCGAGGCCGGGCCCGAAGCCCGGCATCCTGTTCACCGAGCGTTCCACCACCCGGGTGCTCTTCGCGTCGGAGTAATAGGTGCTGCCCTTCGAGGCGAGATAGCGCCTGGTGCAGTCGAAGTCCGCATCGATGCGCGAGCTGGCCCACATGCCGCGCGCCGCCTTCACCGGCGGCGTGAACACCACGCGGACCACGGCGGACACAATGGCGCCCCGATGCGTGACGCTGCGGGGATCGACGGAAACCACGTTGCCGCTGGATGTCTTGCCGATGTCTTTCCACTTCTGCGCCTGCGTCTGGTGTGCGAATGCACAGACGAGCAGGGCGCCGATGGCGAGGGAGCGCATGGGATGCCCGGTCAGAGGTCGTACTGGTCCGAGAGCCGCTTTCCAGCCCAGATCCCGAAGCCGCTCCCGATTGTGGACAGGAAAAATGCGGTCATGAATCCCACGAAGTTGCCTGCCCACCACCCGATGGCCCCGCCTACCGTGGCGCCAATGAGATAGAGCAGCTTGCCGAGCACGGGCTACGCCCGCCGCGCCGCTGCGAGCTCGGCCTTTTCGCGAAACGAGAACATGTGACCGCACTTGATGCAGGCGAAGCTCCCGGTGTGCGCACCGAGATCGTAGACCTTGGCAAGCTGGGGATGCTCGCAGGGGGCGTCGCCCCACGCTTCGCGAAGCTCTTCCGCGCGCTTCTGTTTCATGATCCGTGTCCTCAACAATGGCAATGGTCAGAGCTAACCGGTTGCAAGATCGCAGGTTGCCAGTGCTGGCGCCACTACCGTACGGACGGGGTTTCGGGTGCCGTCGGGCGTGACAGCGTGACCTTGGGTACATTACAGTTCACTCGTGAGGAGCAGCGATGATCCGAGGGTTCGAGTTCGAAGAGGATGGCCGGACGTTCACGTGCAAGATCGAAGCGCGGCGTGCCACTCCCGATGACGCCTGGTGGTGGTTCGATGTCTCCGGCGACCGTCAGCGCTACGCGCCTTTCCAGGCTGCCGCCGCAGACACCCAGAAGGCAGTGAAATCGAAGATCATCGCCTTCTACACCAACCTGCTCGAGGCGCGTGCGCGTCCGGTGGAGCCGCGGAGCCACTGGGGCCGTCGCCCAAAGGTTGCAGGTCCCGCCGAAGGAACCGAGGCAGTCGAAGCAGCCCCCTGATCACGAGACGACCGGCGCGCTTACCCCGCGCTGGTCGACATGGTGGTCCAGTAGCGCCCCATCTGCCCCCGTAGTGCCATGCCCGACGCCGTGATACTCGCGTCGCGCCATGCCGCAGGATTCCATGCCTCTGCGGCGTCGAGTAGTCCCTGAGTGGCGCCGTAGAGCTCGAGGAGCTCCGGACTGCGCGCGTGGTACCATGCGAGCATCCAGTGTTGCTCGTCGTCCATGGTGCCGCGTCGCTCGCGAGTGTCCAACGCGTCCACGACTGCGCGCACGGTGCCGTCAGGCAACGGCGCGATCGCGGTCACGGCGGGCAGATCCACGGCGCCCCGCCACACCAGGAATACGGCGCGCTTGATGGCTTCGCCGGCAGACTCCGCGTCAACAAACAGTTCCTCGTAGGCGCGCACGATGGCGGGATACTCACCATAGACACCGGATCGTTCGATCTGCCGATCGCGCTCCTCGATGTCGCCCGTGGCGCCGGCGATACTGGCCAGGACAGCTTCTTCCCAGCCAGCGAGAGAGTTCAGGCTCAACACGATTGTAACCGGCTCCGTGGACGTCAGGTGCGGGGAATGACGCGATTCACGAAGCTACACCAGCAGCCGCACGCGCGTGCCCCACGGGTCCGCGACAATGCAGTCGGCGGCTTCGGCCACTACGGTATGGCCCGCCGCGGAGAGGCTCGCCGCCGCACGCTGCACGTCCGCTGGCGATGGCAACACGATGCGCCATTCGAGCAGCCGCGCGTCCGCATCGGTGGGATGCGGTGCGCGCGGGCCAGCCCAGGTGTTGAGACCGAGATGATGGTGATACCCGCCCGCGGCGAGGAACAGCGCGCTCGGATAGTCCCACACCATCTTGTCCAGGCCGAGCGCATCGTGATAGAACGCCGCGGCCTGCTCCAGGTTGCCGACGTGCAAGTGCACGTGGCCCATAACCGTGCCTTCGGGCATGCCAGTCCACGGTGCACCACCCGCGGCGCGCACGAGGTCCGCGAGATCCAGCGGGTCACTCGACATGCGAAGCTGGCGGTCCACGCGCTCCCACATACTCCGAGGACGATCGGCATACACCTCGATGCCAAGCCCGTCGGGATCGTGGAGATACAGGGCCTCGCTCACGAGATGGTCCGACGCGCCCGCCTGGGCGCCGATGTCACCAAGATGCGATACCAACCGCCCGAGTGCGGCGCGGTCCGGCAGCAGGATGGCAAAGTGGTACAGGCCGAGCCGGGCGTGTTGCGGGCTGGCAATGGCATCAGGTCGTTCAGTGAGGTGCACGAGTGCCGTATCGCCAGCTTGCGTGCCCAGCATGGCGGTTCCGCCAGTACGATCGATCACGCGGAGCCCGAGTACGTCCTGATAGTACGTGAGGGAGCGTTGGAGATCGGCCACCTGGAGCGCGACGGGGCCGAGTCGAGTGGCTGCCGGCAGCCGGTAACCCGGTGGGGCGATGCCGTCCGCCATCACCGGGTCCGCGTCGCGCCGGATGTCGTCCTGCACAGTGGAGTCGATGGGGATGGTGTCCGACATGTGGGCTCCCGGCCTCAGCGTCGAGTCGTGTCGCGTCGGCTGGCGATGGATCCGTCAACCGAGAAGGCACCAGGACCAGCGACGGCGACCGTGAGCGAGGCGGCCATCAACAGCAGCGCGAATTCATATCCAGCGGGC
>JACMOE010000102.1 GCA_014378185.1 Gemmatimonadaceae bacterium
ATGATCCGCGGCCGCGAGCGCGGACTCGGAGCGTGGACCCGGGTGCCGGTACGACAGCTTGCCAATTTCCTGGAGCCGGAGGCTGGCGGCGTAACACAGCGCGGCGCCGGCCAGGATACAGGCGAGGGAACCGAGATCGACGAGGCGCGCCCTTCGCGAGACGGAAGTCATGGACCCGAATATGCCCCCTGCAGAACCAACTTCCTATGGGTTGCCCGCCGCGCCGCGACGTACCAGCTTGCCATGACCCGCTACCCATGACGCCCGTGTCCTTCAGAATTCTCGTCACCGACGACATCGACCCGGACGGCGTCGCACTCCTCGCGGCCGAGCCGTCGTTCATCGTCGATGTGGTCCCGACGCTTCCCCCTGCCGAGTTGCTCGGGCGCATCGGCGAATATGGTGCATTCGTGGGCCGCAGCGCGACGCGAATCACCGAACCGCTGCTCAAGCGTGCGGGCAAGCTGCGCGTGGTCGGACGGGCGGGGGTGGGCGTGGACAACATCGCCATCGACGCCGCCACCGCGCTGGGCATCGCGGTCATCAACGCGCCCGCCGGCAACACGGTCGCCGTCGCGGAGCTGTTCTTCGGCACCGTCATCGGCCTGCTACGTCACCTCCCGCGCGCCGCCACGTCCATGCACGCGGGCAAGTGGGATCGCTCACAATTGCTCGGCACCGAACTCAAGGGAAAGACACTGGTGATTGTCGGCGTGGGCCGGATTGGCGGTGAGATCGCCACCCGAGCACTCGCGTTCGGCATGGACGTGGCCGGCTACGATCCATACGTGGGTGACGATCGCTTTCGCGCGCTCAAGATTCGCCGGCTCACGACGCTCGAGGAGGGGCTCGACGAGGCCGATATCATCACGGTGCACACGCCGCTCACGGAAGAAACCGAAGGCATGATTGGCCGGCGCGAACTCTCCCGGCTGAAGAATGGTGCGGTTGCCGTGAACATGGCGCGTGGCGGCATCATCGAGGAAGCGGCGTTGGTTCAGGCGCTCGAGAGCGGCAAATTGCGCGGGGCCATCGTGGATGCGTTCGACAAGGAGCCACTGGCGAGCGACAGCCCGCTGCGGACCGCGCCGAACACGCTGCTCACGCCGCACATCGGCGCCTCCAGCGCAGAGGCGCAGCGCAACGTGGCGGTGGACGCGTGCGCGGCGGTGCGCGATGCGCTGCTGCACAACGAGCCCTCGCGCCCCATCAACGTGGCTGGCGCCGGCGACGGCGACTGGAAGGCGCTCCAGAGCGCGCTGCTCGTCACACGTCGCGCGGCGTCAGTGGCACGCGCCATTCTCGCCGATCGCGGCGTACGCGCCGTGCAACGGCTCTCGCTGCGCTGCGGATCGGAGCTGGCCGGCGCGTCGCCCGCGCTCCTTGCCTCTGCCGCGGCCGGTGTGCTGGACGGCGTGGTGGACGTCGAGCGGCTCAACCTGATCAACGCCCGTTCGTTGGCGGAAGGACGAGGGATGGAGCTCTCCAGCTCCGAGACGTCGTCGCTCGGTCCATTCGGCGTGCAGGTGAGCCTGAGCGGCGGCATGCAGGAAATCGCCGTCGCCGGCGTGGCACCAGAAGGCTCTGTGGGCCGGCTCACGCGCATCGGCGGCTTTCACGTGGACGTGGCGCCGCGCGAGACACTCGTGATCCTCACCAACCACGACGTGCCGGGCGTCATTGGGCGCGTGGGCACGCTCCTGGGTGACGCGGGGGTGAACATCGCCGAGTACCACCAGGCGCGGCTGGCGCAGGGCGGTGAGGCGCTGGCGGCCATCAGCGTGGACGGAGGCGTTGGCGCCGGTGTGCGTGAAGCACTGCTGAAGCTGCCGGACATCACGTCGGCCACCGTCGTCCACTTCCGCGGCGCGTAGTGGCTTCGTCGCGGGCGCCCGAGGTCACGCACGACGACGATGTGCGTCGCGCCTATTCCGCAGACGCATCCGGATTGGTGATGGTGCCGGACGGCGTCGTGCGACCGACATCGGCGGACGAGGTAGCGGCATTGCTCGCGGAGTCGTCCGCTTCGCACACGGCGGTGACCGCGGCGGGAGGACAGACCAGTACCACTGGCGCGTCCATCAGCGATCGCGGCACCATCCTGTCACTGCGTGCGATGCAGCGCGTAATCGACATCGATCCGGTGGCGCGGATCGCCCGCGTGGAACCTGGAGTGCTGGTGGCCGACCTGAAGCGCGCGTGCGCCGAGCACAACCTGCTCTTCGCGCCCGACCCCACGAGTGAAGAGGAATGCACGGTAGGCGGTGCGGTGGCGTGCAATGCATCCGGGGCGCGCTCGTTTCGCTACGGTGCGACGCGGCCGCACGTCCGCGCGCTGCGGGTGGCGCTTGCGGACGGATCGATCGTGGACCTGCGACGCACCGCGCTCGAGAAGAACACCGTGGGCTATGCCCTCGCGCACGATCCGGTGGACTGGTTCGTGGGCAGCGAAGGCACGCTCGGCATCGTCGTGGAAGCGGAGGTGGTGTTGTTGCCGCTGCCGGAGCAGGTGGTGGGCCTGGCGATTCCATTTGTCACGGAGCACGACGCATTGCAGTTCGTCGTGGCCGCACGGGAGGACGTCACGGTGCATCCGCGGTGCCTCGAGTTCTTCGACGTGCTGGCACTCGCGATCGCCCGAGACGCAGGGGAATCGCCATCGTGGGCACAGGCCGCATCGGCATTCGTGTACGTGGAGGAAGTGCCACCCAGTGGCGTGGATCCCGCGCTGGACGAGTGGCTTGCGCTGGCAGAATTGCATGGCGCCCTCGTGGACGACGTACGCGTGTACGAGGGCGAAACGGCGCTGCGCGAAGCGCGCCGGGTGCGGCATGCCGTGCCGGCCCACATGAATGAGCGCGGCGCGGCGCGGCGCCCTCACGGAGGGCGCAAGGTGTCTACCGATTGGGCGGTGCCATACCGGCATCTCGCACAGGCAATTGGCCATGCGCGCACGCTCGCCAGCGACGCGGGCATCGAGCAGGCAGTGATCTACGGACATGCAGGGAACGGACATCCGCACCAGAACTTCATTGCCGCCGACGCCGGCGAGCTGGCGCGCATCGAGCACGTGGTGGAAGCCACGCTGCGCGAAGTCATTGCGCTCGGCGGAACCGTGGCGGCCGAACACGGCATTGGAAAGATCAAGCGGAAGTGGCTTCCCCTCCAGATGTCGCCACTTCAGGTCCGCACGATGCACGCGGTGAAGCGCGAGCTCGATCCGTTCGGCATCCTCGCGCCGGGCAACGTGCTGTGACGGCGACCGGCTTTGCGAGCGTCATCCTCGACGTCGATTCCACCCTCTGTGGCATCGAGGGCATCGATTGGCTGGCCGACCGGCGCGGACCGGCTGTTGGTGCCGGGGTCACGGCGCTCACCGATGGTGCCATGCGCGGCGAGATTGCGCTCGACGGCGTGGAGGGCAAGGG
>JACMOE010000103.1 GCA_014378185.1 Gemmatimonadaceae bacterium
CGCGTTCGCGAGATGGTAATTCGGGAAGTCGACGTAGGTTTGGCGAGTGTAGAGCCAGGTGTCGGCGTCGCGCGCCTTGACCAAGTTGAGCTTCGCGTCATCGAACACCAGGTTGGTGGCGCCGCCGCGACGAGCATCGACGCGCGCGAGACCCTCCTTCTTCGTCCACTCGCCGTACGTCGCGAAATACATGGGCTTCGAAAAGTCGATGCCCTTCTCCCTTGGATCGAGCACGTAGCGACGCTGGTAGTGCTTGCCGGTCGACAATCCGTCGCCAGTGAGATTCACGGCGGATCCGCCGTGCGTCGGCACTTTCCACGCGTCCCAGCCGTCCGTGAGGATCACGGCCGATCCGTCGAGCGCCCAGCCCATGGGCTGGAACGGCGGCGGCACCAGGTTGTTGTGATCATCCGCGGTGTCGCCGAACACCGCGGGCACTCCACGCGTGATGTTGCACGTCTGCCCCGTGGCCATGTCGAGCACGTGGTAGCTCGTGTCCATGTCGAAGTAGAGCAGTTGCGTGCCGTCGGGCGACGCGGAGGCAAAGCCGAGGTGCTTCTGGAGGGCGCGCTTCCGTTCGCCGGTCTTCAGGTCGATTGTGTAGAAATCCTGGTAGTTGCGACCGTTGTAGCTCGCGGCCTGGAGGTACGCGCGATTGTCTATGCCGTACGCGAACCGGTCGCGCGGCGCGATGGTGACCTGGCGCATCGCATCGTCGGACAGGCGGATGACCTTGTGCTCCGCCATGCGGTATTCGGACAGGTAGCTGTAGCTCTTGTCCTGCTGCTCCTGCACCATCTGCTGCGACTGGAGGCGAGGATCCTTCCAGTGCCAGAGAATGAGCGACGGTGTATCGTCGTCCGGTGATACAGGGGGCTGATTGATGGTGCCACCCGCGCCCGGTGCGCCAGCCTGGACCATCGACGGGCGCGCCGAGGCCGCATCGGCGAGGAGCGGCGTCGCGGGCTTCTTCTTCACGTCACGCATACCGAAGTACACGGCGGAAAAATCGTCGGCCCAGCGAGGAGCGCGGTCTGCACTCACTTGCATGGCAGCCGGAAAGCCCGTCGTCTTCGTATCCACGACGGTCTTCGCCATCGCTCCGCGCCCGAAACCCGTGAACGCCAGGAGTGAATACGACGTGTCCTTCGTCACGCTGTCGGGCACGCCACGCAGCACGGCGAGGGCGAGTCCGCTGTCGGCCCACGCGAGCCGGCGATAGAGCGCGCGATCGCTGTCGATCGACTTCACGACGGCGGTCGCCATGTTGCGCACCTGCACGCCGTTGCCGAGTCGGTCGCGAGCATCGATGGTCCAGGCCAGGTAGTCGCCCGATTGGTCGAAGGCGAACTCGGCGACATTCCCCACGTTCACCGTTTCGCCGGTGGCAAGGTCGTAGAGGAGAAGGTCCGTGCCTTCAACGCGCGCAGGCGCCGCAGCGCCGGCAGCGGGTGGCCCAGCCGCCGGAGCATCGGCTGGATAAGTCTGCATGGCCAGCCATCCGGACTGCTCGGCCGAGAATGCGAAGCGGCGAATCTTGTCGAACTCCTTCTTCTCGCCGCTCGCGAGGTTCACCACCACGACCTTGTTGTAGAGCGTGCGCTTCTGCGCGCGAAGCCGCTTGGCTTCCGTCGCCGAGGGGTAGACGGTGAACGCGGCGAAGCGGGAGTTGGCGGAGATCATGACGGGTGCGGAAGCACCCGCCGCAGCGGTCGGGGGGCCGCCAGGAGCAGCGGGTGGTAATTCGCCGATCTGGAAGCGGTGCTCCTTGCTGTCGCGCGTCGCGCGGACCACGAGCTCCGCGTCACCGTCGTTTGGCACAAGCTGGTAGCCGAACCAGCGGCCGTCGTTGGAGAGTGTGGACGCGCGAATGCTTTTCCAGCCTGCGATGTCGGCAGGCGAGAGCGCGCGCGTGGCTGGTGACGCCGGCTGTTGGGCAGTTGACCCGGCCATTGGGGCGATGATCAGCCCCGCGGTGGCCAGGTACGCGCGGAGACGGAGTGAGAGCGACATGGGCGGTGAGGCTGCTGGTCGGAGGTTGTGCCGCGGAGCGGGGTAAGCCTAACATGGAGCAGGGTGTCGTGATCAGCAAAGCCGTCCCTCTACTCCCAGCGACGAGGATGGAACGCGCGCTGCCGGCGCGGGTAGCGCAGGGATGCCTATTTCCCGCCTGCAGTTCCTCGTTGGGTTCGCGACAGCACTCGTGCTCGGTGCCGCTCAACCTGTGACGGCGCAGCTCGCGCCGCCCACGGCGACCCCAGCGCGTCGTGATTCCACCATCCAGGAATACCGGGGAGCCTACCAGCGTGGCTTCGAGCAGAGCTGGTTCGTTCCATGCGACGGGCCGATGGATGACCGGATGTGGTGGGTGACCCTCACCGACGAGGCGCTGCTCCAGCGCGACAGCCTGCTCGCGAAGATCAGCAAGGATCCCACCAACGGCCTGGCCGTGCGGTGGCGCGCCACCGTGGGTCCGCGGGTGCCGGCCGGCATGATGGGCCGCGGCACTCGCTACATGCTGGTGACGGACATCATCGAGGTGAAACCGCTGCCCAGTGCCGGCGCATGCCAGGCCGTGGAGCGTTCGTCCTGACGAATCAGCGAATCTGCTCGAATGGAATGTTGCCGATGCCGTACTCCCGCCAGTCGACGTAGTCGAAGTGCCACCACTCGGCCACAATGACGTTGAAGCGTTCCGCCTCCATCGCTCGGCGCAACAGCTCGCGATGCCAGCGCTGGCGTGATGTGCCGCCTGGATAGTCGGCTGCCGCGCGATCGGTGGTCTCGTCGTAGGTGCTCACCATGTCCACCGGTGCGCCCGTCGTCAGATCGTAAAGGCTGAGGTCCACCGCCTCGCCACGATTGTGTTTGGAACCATCGGCGGGGTTGGCGACGAAGAGGTGCTTGTCGTCTGGCGTGGCGTCCCAGAACATCTTCGTCACGGACCATGGGCGATATCCATCATGGATGAGCAGCCCGAAGCCCTTCGATCGCAGGGCCGCGCTCACGCGCACGAGCGCGAGCGCCGCGGGGCGCTGGAGGAACGCGCGCGCCTGTGTATAGAACGGCGTGCCCAAGAAGTTGTTGGTCGTCGCGTAGGGGATGTCGAGCTTCATCGTGGGATCGAGCGATGTGAGTTCCACAAGATCAGCAGGGCGAAAGGGACCAGTCTCGTGCGGCGGCGTTGCCGCCAGCGCAGTGCGGCGCACCTCCTCTAGCGGACGGATCAACCGTACCACGAGCTGGTTGCCCGACTCCGGGCCGACTTGCCGCCGCGTGAACGTGTCGTCGCCCATGGTCAACTGCGTGGCGCGACCCGACGCATCGCGCGCAAACACGGCGTTCAAACGTCCGTCGTCGTCGCGCAATGGGGAGAATCGGTCTTGTGTGACTTCCACGAGAGCGACATCGGGCAAGGTCGTGACGTGCAGGTAGAGCAAGCCGCCACGTTCGAGCACCATGCGAATGGCGCTGGCCGGTCCGTATTCACCGATGAGCCCCACCCATCGCGCTGGCGGGGCGGGCGGCGGACCACTGGGGTTCGCCAGCGCACCTGCTACCTGTGCGGGTGAAGTGGCCCGGCATGCCGCGAGAAACAAGATCGATGCCGCACCCAGTGCGACACGCCGGGAGCGAGAGACGAATGTTGTGCGCATGCCGCAAGTTAGTTCGAGTGCCGCCAGCGACATGCGTGCGCGACGAGGTATCGTATCATTGCGACACGACGCCAGCGCGAACGCCTTGCCGTCACGAAGGATATGTGCATCGTGCCCGCCAGAATGCCGGCCTGCACACTCCCTCGCTCGTCGACTTCTCATGCGCCGCCAATGATCCCGCTCTCCGTTCTCGACCTCTCACCGATTGTCGCGGGCAGCGACGCAGCGGACGCACTGTGGCGCACGCGGGACCTGGCGCAGCACGCGGAGCGGCTGGGTTACCACCGGTTCTGGCTCGCCGAGCATCACAACATGCCCGGCATCGCGAGCGCGGCCACGTCCGTCGTGATCGGTCACGTGGCGGCGGGGACCTCGCGTATTCGCGTGGGCGCGGGCGGCATCATGCTGCCCAACCACGCGCCACTGGTGATCGCGGAACAGTTCGGTACGCTGGCTTCGCTGTTTCCAGATCGCATTGACCTCGGGTTGGGTCGTGCGCCCGGCAGCGATCAGCACACGATGCTGGCGCTCCGCCGCGACTTCCGCCGTGCCGAGTCGTTTCCGGATGACGTCGTGGAGTTGCTGTCGTATTTTCGCGATGCAGAGCCGGGCCAGGCGGTGCGCGCCGTGCCCGGTGCCGGCTTGCGGGTGCCGGTCTGGCTGCTGGGCTCCAGCACGTTCAGCGCGCAGCTCGCGGCTGCGCTCGGACTGCCATTTGCCTTCGCATCGCATTTCGCGCC
>JACMOE010000104.1 GCA_014378185.1 Gemmatimonadaceae bacterium
CTCGCCCGCCCCAAGCGGCTCATTCCCACCCTGCTCTGGGCGGTGACGATCAGGGAGAGCCAGGCGCCCGCCGAGGCGGCGCGCGCCGACGCCGAAATTGCGGCGGGCAAGTATCGCGGCCCGCTGCATGGATTGCCGTACGGCGTGAAGGACCTGTTCAACACGAAGGGCGTACCCACCACGTGGGGTACGGCCGATTTCGAGAATCGCATCATCGACGACGACGCGGAAGTCGTCGTTCGCCTGCGGAACGCCGGCGCCGTGCTCATCGCGAAGCTGAGTACGGGTCTATTTGCGCAGAATGACCAGTGGTTCCGCGGTCGCACCAATAACCCGTGGAACCTCAGTCAGGGTTCGAGCGGCTCGTCGGCCGGCCCCGCGTCGGCAACGGCTGCCGGCTGCGTGGCATTCGGCATCGGCACGGAGACGCAGGGCTCCATCGTGTCGCCCGCGATTCGCTGCGGGTTGAGTGCGCTGCGTCCCACATTCGGTCGCGTGAGCCGCGCCGGCGGCATGGTGCTCGCCTGGTCGCAGGACCGCGTGGGTCCGCTGTGCCGCACCATCGAGGACTGCGCGATGGTGTTCAACGCCATCCACGGTGTGGATGAGAAGGACCCCTCCACCGTGATGACGCCATTCACGTTTGATCGCCACATCAAGCTCGCGTCACTGCGTATCGGAGTCGACCCCAGCGCGCCGAAGGAACTGGTGGACAAGCTCAAGGAACTCGGCATGCGACCGAAGGACATCGGCGCTCGGCCCACCGTGCCCGGCGTTGGCGGCGGCGGCTTGAACGTGGAATACGCGGCCGCGTTCGATGATTACGTTCAGCGAAAGGCAAAGGAAATCGGCCTCGACCTCAACACGGTGATCACGCCGACTACGGCGGGCGCACCGTTTCCCGGTACAGTACCGCCGCCGGCCGGTCCGCCAAGCCCCATGGCGCCAGCAGACTGGAATCCCCGGTTCGTGAACGGTCGCACCGTGAAGGCGTTCGAGTTCCTCCAGAACCAGCGCCGCCGTTATGTGCTCGTCACGCGGTGGGCTGAGTTCATGAAGGACCTGGATCTCTTCATCGGCGGGCCGTATGCCGACGTCGCGCCCAACGCGCAGACAGGACATCCATGCGCGGTGGTGCCGTACAAGTTTGACGTGCCGGTGGTGCCACAGGGCGGGGGAGGGGCAGGGGCTCCAGCCGCTCCGCCAGCGGCGCCGCTCAATCCGCAGCCGATCTGCGCCGTCATCACCGGCGCGCTCTACCGGGACGACGCGGTGCTCTCCGTTGCACACCAGTTCCAGATCCACACCGACGTGTCGCAGAAGCACCCGTCGCTCTGACGACGATTCATCGACGCGCACCACTCAGGGCTTTCGGTGCGCGTCGAAGAAGTCGAACATGCCGGCCAGGTTGGGCTCCACCACGTTGCCATGATTGCCGCCGGGCACCTCGACGTACTTCACGTCGACGCCCGCTGCCTTCATTGCCGCCACCATCGTGCGTGAGCCGGCCACATTCACGGTCGGGTCGGCATCGCCGTGCACGACATACTCCGGAACGTCGCGCATACGCTCCACCGTCGCTGGTACGCCCTGCCCGGAGAACGCGCCGAGTGCGGCCCACAGGGCAGGATTCTTCGGTACAATCTTCCAGGTACCGATGGCCCCCATGGAGTGGCCCATCAAGTAGATGCGCTTCGGGTCCACGTTGTAGTTCTTGCGCACTTCGGCCAGCACGTGCATCACGTCGTCCTCGCTGAGTTCCGCAAGGCGTCGCGCGGTGACATCGGTCGGCGGGGTGCCTAGTCCCCAGCCGTAGCCGCCGTCCACGCGATAGCCGAGCGGCGCCGCGACGATATAACCGCGCTGCTCGGCGAGGGCGGGCAACTGCTTGCCGTATGCGTCGAAGAACGAATCCTCGGTGCCACCCAATCCGTGCAGGGCGATGATCAGCGGAGCTGCCTTCGTCGCCGAGTAGCTCGACGGCACGAGCAGGTGATACGGCATGATCTCGTCTGCCGCGGGAAGCGCATAATGGCGCTTGATGTCGCCGGTGCGTCCCGCAAATGGATCCCGGCCTGCATGCACCGCGGCGACAACCGCATCTGCATTTGCGAAGTCCCTGTCCACGTCGAGCGTGCGCAATTCGAGCTGCCCGCGATTCACCTGGCGCATGCGGTCGCCCGGGTACAGGATCTCGGCGCGGAGAGCCGTCGGGGCCTGGGCCGCCTCGCTGTCCAACCGGCTTACCAGGTCGTCGATGCCATTCCGCAACACCACGGGCAGCGTCGCGGTGCCGAGCGAGCGTGTCGAATCCGCGAGGTCCACCACCACCGCGTAGCGACCGTCAGCGACATCGCGAAGATCCAGGTCGAGCAGGAAGGGCGACTCCCGCAGGTCGCGGCTCACGCCCTTGCGCATGCCGAAATCCTTCACGACGTGAGGCGCCGCGCCCGCACCCGCCGCGCGCGACACCAGTGTGGCATGCGCGAGCAGCGCGCTCGGAAGGTCGATGGCGGGCGCGTAAAGTTGCTCGATGCGCACCGCGTACGGTCGCCGTGAATCGATGACCGTGCGGTCGCTGCGGAGCAGGAGCGACGCGTTGAAATCCGCAGCATCGCTCCACGGCTTTCCAGCGAGGAGTGTGAGTCCTTTGGCGAAGAGGCGCCGGATTTCGCCTGCGCGGCCGAACTGGTAGGCCCCTAACAGGTCGCGATCCACGGAATCCAGCCGCGCCTTGAGCTCGCCGGTGGGGTTGGCGGTGGCCTTCCGAGTGATGTACGTGACGTACACCGAGGTGAGGCTTGTAAGGGCCTGTGCGGATGCGGTAGCTGGCAGCAGCAGCGCGCCCAGAAGCACCGTGCGATGGAATGCGCGAGAGAGCATCATCGGCACACCGGATACGCTTGATCGGGGCCCGTGATTCTAGGTTTGTCCTTCCGCATGGCCACCGCCAGCATCACGTCGTGCACGAAGCGACCCACGCTCGCCATGTGGTCGTAATCGATATAGCGCGGCTCGTCGGTGGGCTGGTGGTAGTCCATCGCGTAGCCCGTGGAGAAGTAGGTCACGGGAATGCCGTGGTGGACGTAGCTCACCTGGTCGCTGCGGCAGAAGCGGTTCATGGGGTTCGCGGTCACGTCCCACGTCTTGTCGATTGCCATCGTCTCGGCACGCGTGGCATTGACGGAATCGATGATGTCGCCGAAGTCGCGCGATTGGCGGCGCGACCCGAGTGTCTGGATGGATCGCGGTCCGCCGAACTTCACCTCGTCCGTGCGGCCCTTGCCCTCCATGTCCATGTTGTGCGCCGCGACGATGGACGCCAACGGAATGGTGGGATGGTCCGTGAACCATTCGGAGCCAAGGAGGCCCGCTTCCTCGCCTTCATGCGAGACGAAGATTATGGAGCGCGCTGGCTTCTCGTGCACGAACTTCTCGGCGATCTCCAGCAGGATGACCGTGCCGGAGCCGTCGTC
>JACMOE010000010.1 GCA_014378185.1 Gemmatimonadaceae bacterium
AGAACGTGGGCTTTGGCGTTCGGTACCTGTACGACGTGCTGCGAATCGCCCAGTAATGCCGGACACCTGGGCAGGCAAACAGTCAGTCAGCAGCTCCGTCAGTTCTTCTGGTACGTCTGCGTGAAGCCGCTGACGATCTGGGTGAGCACGGTGCCGCTCAGGGACCCCTGATAAGTGATACCGCTCGTCTGGTCGTTGAACGTGATGGAGCCGTTGAGGCTGGTGTAATACCCCACCTCCGTGCTGGACTGTCCGTTGCCGTACCGCGCAATGTCGGTGAACGTGCCATCGGTGCTCAGCACGAGTCGGTCACTGACGAGCTGCACACCGTTCGAGAACGTGTACGGCAGCGCGGTGCCATTGATCCGTTGCAGGCTGTAGCTGCCTTCGACGGACGTGGAAGGGGCCGTTGCGTCGGTGGCGCACGCCGCCAAACCGAGTGCGAGCGCGAGCACGGCGAGGTTCCGCATGGAGGATCTCCGGTCGGTGAAGATGAAGGGGAAGCGAGACGCCTTACGCTTCTACCGCCCCGCCCGACCCTGGTTCCGTCAACCGCAGCAGATTCTTTACACGCACGGACAACTCCGCACGCACCACGGGCTTCGTGAGGAACTCCTCCGCCCCCGCGTTCAGGCCGTGTATCATGGAATTCCTGTCGCTCAATGCAGTGAGCATGATGACCGGGATATGCCTGGTGGCGGGATTGGCCTTGATGCGGGTCGCCACCTGGTACCCGTCCATGCCGGGCATCATGACGTCCAGCACAATGAGGTCCGGCGGCGCCTGTTCGACCAGTTCCAGCGCCTCGGCGCCAGCCGATGCGGTCACGATTTCGTACCCGTCGCTGGAGAGCATGACCTGAAGCAACAGCCTGTTGTTCGGCTCGTCGTCCACGATCAGGATGCGGGCGCGCCGATCCGCGTCATCGAGGGCCGCCGTCACGTCAGTGCCACGTGTTGGGCGACCGTCGCCAGAAAATCCTTGTAGCGCATCGGCTTGGCGATGTAGCCATCGCACCCCGCCGCACGAATTCGTTCCTCGTCACCCTTCATCGCGAGGGCGGTGAGGGCGACAACCGGTATCGTGCGCGTCGCCGCGTCCGCCTTGAGCAGGCCGGTCGCCTCGAGCCCATCCATGCCTGGAAGCTGGATATCCATGAGGATGAGGTCCGGCTGTTCCGCGCGCGCCAGCATCAAGCCGATCTCGGCATTCGCAGCGGTGACGACCGTATGTCCAGCCGACTGCAGCAGAAACGTGGCCAGGGTCATGTTCGCCGGGTTGTCCTCCACAACGAGTACTCTTGCCACGTCAGGCCGTCCCGTGGCGGCCCGACATGGCGCGGCGAACCTCGCGAGTGAGGTGCTCGCGATTGAATTGCCCCTTCTCCATGATGGCGGTGACGGATTGGCTGAGTCGCTCACGATCCCCGACGGTGATCCGCTTGGCCGTGACCACGATGACGGGAATGCCCGCAGTGGCCGGATCGGCGTTGAGGGCGTCGATTACCTCGAACCCGTTCATTTCGGGCATCATGAGGTCGAGCACGATGAGGTCCGGCCGCTCCGCCTGGACAGCGGCGATTGCGTCGCGCCCGCCGAACGCCCGCGTCACCCTGGTTGCAAAGCCTTCCAGCCGAACTGCAATGAGTTCGACGGCCTTGGGGTCATCGTCCACCACCAGTACGCTGAGTGCCTGGGTCGGCCCACGTTCGAGCAGGCCAAGCTCGCCGAGTGCAGCAAAGAATGTTTCGCGCGACACCGGCTTCTGCACCACTGATGCTGCGCCCAGCGCGAATCCCTTGTTGCGATCCGCAAACATGGAGATGATCACGACGGGGATCTGTTCCAGCGTGGGGAATGCCTTGATCTGGCTCAGGAATTCCCACCCATCCATGTTCGGCAACAACACGTCGAGGGTGATGAGCGAGAATGTCTGCTGCTGGGCGAGGATCAACGCCGCCTCGGCGGAATGTGCCAGCACGACAGTGAAGCCCTCCGCCTCGAGCTGCACGCGGATGAGGTTCGCGGACTGCTCATCGTCCTCGACGACGAGTGCTGCGCGCGAGGACAGGCCGATCGCCTCTACTCCTCCCGGGGTCGGCATGATGACCACCGGCGCCGTGACCGAGCGGCTCGGGAGCCACACGGTGAATCGGGAGCCCTCGTCCACGGCACTCTGTACGGCCACGATGCCACCATGCAGCTCTGCCAGCAACTTCAGCATTGCCAACCCGAGGCCGGTGCCCTCGAACTTGCGTCCGAGCCCGCTGTCGATCTGGCTGAACGGCTGGAACAGGTGCTCGAGCCCGTCGGGCGAAATGCCGATGCCACTGTCCGTGACGCTGATTTCCAGGAACTCGGTAAAGTCACTCTTGGCGAGGGGGAACGTGCGACCCATCCACTCCCCCGACAGCACGCCCACCGCGCTGCGCGGCACGCGACCAGCGCGCAGCGTCACCTTCCCGCCGTCGCTGGTGAACTTCACCGCGTTGGAAAGCAGGTTGTACACGATCTGCTTCACCTTGCGTGCGTCCGCCTCGATCTCTCCCACGTCGGCCGTGACGTGCATCTGGAGATTGATACGACGCGCCGCGGCCTTCTCCCTGATGATCGACAGGCAGTTACCGAGCGCCGCCGCAACGGCAACTGGCTCGAGGTCGGGCTGCATCTTGCCCGCTTCCACCTTCGAGAGATCGAGGATGTCGTTGATGAGGGAAAGCAGGTGCTGCCCGCTGGTGAAGATGTTTGCAATGAAGGACCGTTGCGGGTCGGACATGTCGCCCATCAGCCCGTCCTTCAACACCTCGGAAAAGCCGATGATGGCGTTCAGGGGTGTGCGAAGCTCGTGCGACATGTTGGCCAGGAACTCGGATTTCATCCGGCTGGCGTCCTCCAGCTCCACATTCTTCTGCTGGAGGGCGTGCTCGAACCGCTTCAGCTCCGTGACGTCGCGCGCGGCGACGAACACGCCCTGGAGATACCGGTCGCGATCGTGGAAGGTGGTGGCGTTATAGGACACCGCCGTGAGCTTGCCGTCCCGCGCCCGCGCCGTGAGCTCGTAGTTCGTGACCTTGCCCTCGTTCAGCACACGATTGATGCCCGCCTCGGCGCGCGCAGAATCGGTGAAGTAGTTCTTGAACGGTGCGCCGATCAACTCGTCGCGGGTGCAGCCGGTGAGCGCCTCGGTCTGCTTGTTGAGATCCGTGATGATGCCGCGCGGATCCATGGTCATGATGGCATCGATGTTGGACTCGATGAGCGACCTGGTGTAGAAATGCTGGTCGCGGAGCCGCTGATCGAGCTTCATCCGCTCTTCCTCGACTTGCTTGCGCGCGGTGTTGTCCGTGCCGATGAGGAGGTACCCGATGATGGCGTCCTGCGCATCGCGCAGCGCCGTGACCGACACCACGGCGGGGAAGCGGCTCCCGTCCTTGCGAAAGTACGTGAGCTCGTAGATGTCCTCGATGCCGCGCGATGCCTTGAACACCAGCGCTTCGAAGCCGGGTGTGATGGGTGTGCCCAGCTCCACGCTCAGCGTCCGTGCGCGCGCGATCACTTCCTGCGGGTCGGAAATGTCGGCCGGGGTGATCTTGTTCAGCACCTCGGCTGCGGTGTAGCCCAGCATGCGTTCGGCGCCCACATTGAAGATCTGGATCACGCCCTGGGCATCCGTCGCGATGCTGGAGAAGTTGGCGCTGTTGAAAATGGCGCTCTGGAGTGCTCCGGCCTCGAGCAACGCGGCTTCCGCCTGCTTGCGCGCGGTGTTGTCCGTGCCGATGAGCAGATATCCGATGATCGCGTCCTGTGCATCCCGGAGCGCAGTGACGGACACCACGGCAGGGAATCGGCTGCCGTCCTTGCGGATGTACGTGAGCTCGTAGATGTCCTCGATGCCGCGGGACGCCTTGAAGACCAGCGCCTCGAAGCCCGGGGTGATCCGCGTGTCGAGTTCGACGCTGAGGGCGCTGGCGCGCGCGATGACCTCCTGCGGATCCGAGATGTCGGCCGGCGTGATCCGGTTCACCACATCCGCGGCCGCGTAGCCGAGCATGCGCTCGGCGCCCACGTTGAAGATCTGGATGACGCCGCTCGCATCGGTGGCGATGCTCGAGAAGTTGGCGCTGTTGAAGATGGCGCTCTGAAGCGCGCCGGCTTTCAACAGTGCCTCTTCGGCCTGCTTTCGTGCGGTGTTGTCCGTGCCGATGAGCAGGTAGCCGATGATGGTATCGTGGGCGTCGCGCAGGGCGGTGACGGACACCACGGCGGGAAACCGGCTCCGGTCCTTCCGAATGTACGTGAGTTCGTAGATGTCCTCGATGCCGCGCGACGCCTTGAAGACGTGCGCCTCGAACCCCGGGGTGATGGGCGTGCCGAGTTCGACGCTCAAGGCCTTGGCCCGCGCGACCACCTCCTGCGGGTCGGAGATGTCGGCCGGCGTGATCTTGTTGACGACGTCATCCGCGCCATAGCCGAGCATCCGCTCCGCGCCGACGTTGAAGATCTGGATGACGCCCGTGGCGTCAGTCGCGATGCTGGAGAAGTTGGCGCTGTTGAAGATGGCGCTCTGGAGGGCACCCGTCTTCAGCAGGGCTTCCGCATGCCGCACATCTGTCTGCGGGTCGGAGCCGTCCGGCGTATTCCTGGGCATTGTCTGCACGTGCGCTCCGGCGTTGGTCGAACCATGCCGAGCCAGCTGCGTGTTCGGCAGCAGACGATCGGAGTGGGCAGTCAAACCGTCAATGGCAAGATCAAATCCAGCCCCTGGATTCGTCCCTGCGCACACAACGGACGCTCAGTACCGGTTCCGTTGTGCCCTTCCTCGCCCGATCAGATGTCCAGGTTGGAAGCAAATCGTGCGTTCACCTCGATGAACAACCGCCGCGGCTCCACCTCGTCGCCCATGAGGGTACGGAAGATCTCGTCCGCCGTCACGGCGTCCTCGACGTTCACCTTCAGCAGGGTGCGCGTATTGGGGTCCATCGTGGTGTCGAACAGCTGGTCGGCATTCATTTCACCGAGCCCCTTGTAGCGCTGGATATTGAGACCGGTCTTGCCGTCAGGGACCATGCGCTTCGCGATCTCGTCACGTTCCTTGAGGTCATAGGCGTAGTACGCCTCCTTGCCCTTGGCCACGCGGAAGAGGGGCGGCTGCGCGATGTAGACGTAGCCCGCCTCGATGAGCTCCGGCATCTGCCGGTAGAAGAAGGTCAGGAGCAGCGTACGGATGTGCGCACCATCGACGTCGGCGTCGGTCATGATGATGACCTTGTGATACCGCGCCTTCTCGATGGTGAACTCGTCCTTGATGCCGGTGCCGAGGGCCGTGATGATGGTGCGGATTTCCTCGTTGGACAGCACCTTGTCGATGCGCGCCTTCTCGACGTTGATGATCTTGCCGCGCAGGGGCAGGATTGCCTGGAACTCGCGCTTGCGTCCCTGCTTGGCACTTCCCCCGGCACTGTCACCTTCCACCAGATAAATCTCGCAGAGCGCCGGGTCCGTGAGCGAACAGTCGGCGAGCTTGCCGGGCAGGTTGCCCACGTCGAGCGCGCTCTTGCGACGCGTGAGGTCGCGCGCCTTGCGGGCGGCCTCGCGTGCGCGGGCGGCGGACATCGCCTTGTCGATGACGATGTTGGCCACACGCGGGTGCTCCTCGAGATAGCTCGCCAGCCACTCGTTGACGCAGGTCTTGACCGCGGACTCCACCTCGGAATTGCCGAGCTTCGTCTTGGTCTGTCCCTCGAACTGCGGCTCCTTCACCTTCACGGAGAGTACGGCTGTGAGGCCCTCCCGCACGTCGTCACCGGAGAGTGCGGTCTCCTTGTCCTTCTTGGAGAGCGACGACTTCTGGATGTACGCGTTGATCACGCGCGTGAGCGCGCTCTTGAAGCCGGTGAGGTGCGTGCCGCCCTCGTGCGTGTTGATGTTGTTGACGAAGGAGAAGACGCTGTCCTGGTACGCGTCGTTGTACTGCATCGCGATCTCGATGCCGACGTCGTCCTTGCTGGTATCGAGGTAGATGATCTCCTGGTGCAGCGCCTTCCGGTTGGCGTTGAGGTGCTGCACGAACTCGCGAAGGCCGTTTTTCGCGAGGAACGTCTCGTCCTTCTCCTCGCCCAGGCGTTCGTCCTTGAGCGTGATGGTGACGCCCTTGTTCAGGAACGACAACTCGCGAAGGCGCGAAGCCAGCGTGGCGTAGTTGTAGACCAGCTCCGTGAAGATCATGTGGTCCGGCTTGAACCACACCTTGGTGCCGGTCTGCTTGCGCGCGGCGTCGCCAACCACCTTGAGCTTCGTCTGCGTATCGCCGCGGATGAAGTCCATGTAGTACTCCTTGCCGTCGCGCTTCACCCACACCTTCAGCACTTCGGACAACGCATTCACCACCGACACGCCAACGCCGTGCAGTCCGCCGGACACCTTGTAGGAGTCCTTGTCGAACTTTCCACCGGCGTGCAGCACCGTCATCGCCAGCTCGACACCCGGGATCTTCTCGATGGGGTGGAGATCCACCGGAATGCCGCGGCCGTTGTCCTGCACCGTGACCGAGTTGTCCGGATGGATGGTGACGTTGACGAGGTCCGCAAATCCCGCGAGCGCCTCATCAATGGAATTATCGACGACTTCGTAGACGAGGTGATGCAACCCTCGCTCGGACGTGGATCCGATGTACATGCCCGGGCGCTTGCGAACGGCCTCGAGGCCCTTGAGAACGGTGATCTGCCCTGCGCCATACTCATTTTCTGCCGGCTTTTCGTTCGACTTGGTCATGCACTCCACTCGCGATGAGACGAAGAAACGGCCCCTGAACAGATCCCGAAGATACGGACCCGTTCCAGACGGCGAAAGTTAACCTTTTACGGGGCAGGATGCAATAGTTCAGGCTGCGCGTAACACGTTGATACATAACGATTTGCCGCGCTGACAAAACTGATGCATGCGCACGCGGGAAAAAGCGTCTGCAAAAGCGTTGAACGTGGGGAACGCGAATCAACGCGAATCTTGGGAATCCACGCGAATCCTTTCTCTGCGCGGAGCAATTGACGCGAGCCCTTCACGAATGGAGGAAGAGGATTCGCGAAGATTCACGTGGATTCACCAGATTCGCGTTCAACCCGCAAAACGCTTTCGCTTGACGCTGTTGACCACGCCCATCATCGCTGCCGCAACAACCACCGGATCTTCTTCACCGCCGCGCGCCCCGGCTTCGCATTCAA
>JACMOE010000105.1 GCA_014378185.1 Gemmatimonadaceae bacterium
CAAGCTGACCACGGACCTGCCGGCGCGTGATACGCTGCTGCCGCGAGCCTATTGGTTCCTCGCGCGCGCGCACGATGCGCATGGGGAGCACATTCTCGCCGCCACGAGCTACTCCCGCCTCGTCGAAAGCTTTCCCGACGATTCGCTCGCCGACGATGCGGCGCTGGCCGCGGCGCGCGCCTACTGGAAGATGTGGCGCAAGCCGGCCCTGGACCCCACGTACGGGGAGACCGCAGTCGCGACGTACAACACGCTGCTCAGTCTCTACCCCACGTCGCCCCTGGCGCCCACCGCCAAGCGGGAGCTCGCGGAGGTCGAGGACCTGTTCGCGCAGAAGAACTACCTGTCCGGGATGTACTACCTGCGGCGGAAGGCGTACGATTCGGGCATCATCTACTTCAAGGATATTCTCGTCAAGTATCCGAGCGCGCCCACGGCAAGGCTGGCGCAGCTTCGGTTGGTGGAGGCGTACAAGGCCATTCGCTACAAGGAAGACGCGGCCGACGCGTGCGCCGCGCTCCGGAAGAACTTTGCGGACGACGTGGAAGTCCGAGCGACCTGCGACGGTGTGGCTGCTCCCGTGATCGTCGCGCCGGCGGTGCCGACCAACACGCCCCCGGCCACCACCGGTCCCCCCGCAAAGCCTCCCGCCACGCCGCCCACCTCCTGAGGCGTGCGCCTCGGGATCTTCGGGGGGTCGTTCGATCCTCCGCACCTGGGGCACCTGCTGCCCGTCATCGACGCGGCAGAGGCGCTTGGCCTGGACGCCGTGCGGTTTCTCCCGGCGCGCGAACAGCCATTCAAGATCGGGCGAGCGACCGCCTCGGCGGAGCAGCGATTCGATATGACCCAACGGCTGGTGGCGGGCATTCCCGGCCTCTCGGCCAGCCGGTCGGAAATAGACCGGACCGGGTTATCTTACACGGTTGACACCGTGGCGCAGATGGCGGTGGAAGACTCGGCGGCGGAGCTGGTGCTCCTGCTGGGCGCCGATGCCTACGCCCTCTTCGAGCAGTGGCGGGAGCCGGATCGAATTCGAACGCTGGCGACGGTGGCGGTCCTCCTGCGGGGGGGCGACGCGCCGCTCTCGGCGCGGGACGGGACGGTGCAGGTGCTGCAGACGCGGCGGGTGGATATCTCGTCCACCGAGTTGCGCGCCCGGGTAGGCAACGGGCGAACCATTCGCGGGTTCGTGCCCGATGCGGTCGCAGACTATATCGCGGAGCATCGGCTGTATCGATAAGAGGACTGCATGCTGAAGCGCGTACTGAGTGCGTTCATGGGCACCCGCCACGAGCGGGACCGCAAGAAGATCCAGCCGATCCTCGATGCCATTCACGAGCACGAGAGCCGGCTCACCGCCGCCACCGACGAGGAGATTCGCGGCCAGACGGCGAAGTTCCGCGCGCTGCTGCACGAGCGGACGGACGCGCTCGAGGCGCGCGCCACCGAGTTGCGCGAGCTGAAGCGCTCCGCCACCGATGCGACCGAGCGTGAACGGTTCGATACAGAGCTGAGTGGCGTGGACGGAAGCGCCGGCCTCGACGCAGAGATCCGGCGGACCATCGGGGATGCGCTGGACGAGCTGCTTCCGGAAGCCTTTGCCACGATGCGCGAGGCGTGCCGCCGGCTCGTCGGCACCACCGTGAGTGTCACCGGTCGCGACACCGAGTGGAACATGGTGCCCTACGATGTGCAGCTCATGGGCGGCATCCAGCTCCATTTCGGCAAGATCGCCGAGATGGCCACGGGAGAAGGTAAGACGCTCGTTGCCACGCTGCCGCTCTATCTCAATGCATTGCCGGGCAAGGGCTCTCACCTCGTGACGGTGAATTCGTACCTCGCTCGGCGCGATTCGCAGTGGATGGGCCACCTGTACACCTGGCTCGGCCTCACCGTGGGGTGCCTGGACGACACCGAGGCTGGAACGCCGGAGCGGCGCGCCGCGTACTTCGCGGACATCACGTACGGCACCAACAACGAGTTCGGGTTCGATTACCTGCGCGACAACATGGTGACGTCACTCGACCAGCGCGTGCAGCGCAGCCATGTGTTCGCGCTCGTGGACGAGGTGGACTCCGTGCTCATCGACGAGGCGCGCACACCGCTCATCATCTCGGGCCCGGTGGGCAACGAGGGCGACGTCCAGTATTTCGAGCACAACACCGCCATCTCGCGACTCGTTCGCAAGCAGATGGAGCTCGTGAACGTGCTCGTGGCCGATGCTGAGCGCGAACTCGCAGCAGGCAACACGCAGGATGCGTCAGTGAAGATGTACCAGGCACAAATGGGGCATCCGAAGAATCGGCGCCTCATCAAGATGCTGAACGAACAGGGAAACAAGCAGTTGGTCCTGAAGGTCGAGCTCGAGCACCTGGCGGATCGCAAGCTGCCCCCCGCCAAGCAGGCCTATCGCGACGTGGAGGAAGACCTGCTGTTCGTGCTGGATGAACGGGGTCACTCGGTGCACCTCACGGACCGCGGTGTGGACTACATGGCGCCGGACGATCACGAAGCCTACATCCTGCCCGACCTCAGCGAGGCGGTGCACCGCATCGATCACGCGACGGACATGTCGCCCGAGCAGAAGATCGCCGAGCGTCGCGACCTGGAGATCGACTATGCGGGCAAGAGCGAGCGGCTGAACATCGTGCATCAGCTTCTCAAGGCGCACGCCCTGTACGAGAAGGACGTGAACTACGTGGTGCAGGACGGCGAGGTGCTCATCGTGGACGAGTACACGGGCCGCACGATGCCCGGGCGCCGATGGAGCGAGGGACTGCACCAGGCGGTCGAGGCCAAGGAGGGAGTCCGCGTGAAGGGCGAGACGCAGACCATGGCCACGATCACCATCCAGAACTACTTCCGCATGTACGAGAAGCTGGCCGGCATGACGGGTACGGCGGAAACGGAAGAAACGGAATTCTACGAGATCTACAAGCTCGAGGTCGCGGTCATTCCGACCAATCGCGACATCATCCGCGACGACCGCCACGACCTCGTCTACAAGACGCGCCGCGAGAAGTACAACGCCATCGTTGACGAAACCCGGCGGCTGCACGACCTGGGCTACCCCGTCCTCATCGGCACCACCAGCGTCGATGCGTCCGAGACGCTGTCCAAGCTGATGCAGCGCGGCGGGATGGTGCACAACGTCCTCAACGCGAAGTACCACCAGCGCGAGGCGGAGATCGTGGCGAATGCCGGCCAGCCGGGTGCCATCACGATCGCCACGAACATGGCCGGCCGCGGTACCGACATCAAGCTCGGCGAGGGCGTCATCCCGTCCAAGCCGTCCGTCATCAAGGATCCCGACGGCAAGGATATCGCCGTGGAGGAGATGGGCGGCTTGCACATCGTGGGCTCGGAGCGCCACGAATCGCGCCGCATCGACCGCCAGCTGCGCGGGCGCGCGGGACGGCAGGGCGATCCCGGCGCGAGCCAGTTCTTCCTGTCACTGGAAGATGACCTCATGCGCCTCTTCGGCAGCGATCGCATCGCCAAGCTGATGGATCGCATGGGCGCGCAGGAAGGGGAGGTGCTCACGCACCCGCTCATCACGCGATCCATTGAACAGGCGCAGAAGCGCGTGGAGCTCCAGAACTTCCAGAGCCGCAAGAAGCTGCTGGAATACGATGATGTGATGAACCAGCAGCGCGAGGTGATCTATTCGCTGCGGGCATTCGCACTCGAGGGCGGTGAGGAGCTCAAGGCCGAGGCCATCAAGATGGTGGAGAAGGCCGTCTCGCGTCGCGTGGACACGGTGCTGGCGGAGTTCGATGATGTGGCAGATTGGGACTTCGAGCTGCTGCGCCAGGAGCTGCTCATGCACTATCTGCTTCAGGTGAAGGAGTTCGACGACGAAGGGCTGCGGCCGGCGCTGCTCGCCGACGCGCAGGGGCAGGCCACGGAGGCGGGGCGCGCCGCGTTCGGCGGGAAGATCGAGGCGCTCGACATGGTGCAGGACCAGGAAGGCGGGTACGCCGACCGGCTGCTGCGCTACGTGATGCTCAACGTGCTGGACGAGAAGTGGAAGGACCACCTGTACGATCTCGATCAGCTGCGCAACGCGATTCACTACCGGTCGTGGGGGCAGAAGGACCCGCTGGTGGAGTACAAGCAGGAAGCCTACACGATGTTCGTGGACCTCATGAATGACGTGTCGGAAACGTTCACCGACCGTTTCCTCAAGGTGCAGCTCGTGATCGAGGAAGGTCCGCCGGATCTTGGGCAGGGCGGAGTCTCGACTGCACCGGCGCCGCCCGCGCCCACGAAGCGCTACAACGCCATGGGCGTGCTGGAGGACATCACGTTTGGCGACGGCGGCGCCGGTGCCGCGACGGTCGAGGATGTGGGGCCGGCGGAAACGCCCAATGAGAAGGAGACCGTCGTCCGTCGCGATCCGGTCATCATCGGTGCCGGCCGTGCGCGCAACGTGAACGACCTGACCGCCGGTCCAGCCACCCCGGTGGACTGGACGGCCGTGGGCCGCAACGACCCGTGCCCGTGCGGGTCCGGAAAGAAGTTCAAGAAGTGTCACGGCACGTCGATGTAGGTCCATCGAGATGGGGCATTGCAAGCACGTGGCTGAGTCTCGGCCACGCCTTGCAATGGAGTGGTGATGGCTTGCGGTCGCCCAGGCACTAAGCCTGTGGGGTTCCCCGCATGTCCCCTCTCCAGTGCACGGATGCCCTCATGTCACACCATTCCCCAGTCGATCCCCGGCCCACGGTCCTGTCCATCCGTGAGCTCCCGCGCTCAGAGCGCCCCCGCGAGCGCCTTGTCACCCTTGGCGCATCGGCGCTCAGTTCGCCGGAGTTGCTGGCCATCCTCATAGGCGCTGGCGGCGCGCGGGGATCGGCCCTCCAGCTCGGCCAGCTCCTGCTGGCCGGTACGGGCGGTTCCCTTCGACGCATGGCGATGCAGCCCGTGGCGTCGCCCACACCCACCAGCGGCGTCGGCATGGCGCGCGCCGTCACGGTGCACGCAGCGCTCGAGCTGGGACGACGACTCGCTGCCGAGACACGGGAGGATGGCGCGCCCGTGCGTTCGCCGCGCGATGTCGCCCGGCTCTTCGCCCCCCGGCTGGAGGATCTCCCCGTGGAGGAATTCCATGTCGCGATCCTCGATGCGCAGCATCGCCTGGAGCGCGATGTGACGATCACGCGCGGCCTCCTCACGTCGTCCCTCGTGCATCCGCGCGAGGTGTTTCGCGAAGCCATTGCCGAACGAGCCGCCGCGCTCATCCTCGTGCACAACCATCCCAGCGGCGATCCCACTCCCAGCGCGGATGACCGAATCGTGACCGAACAACTCGTGGCCGCTGGCAAGCTGCTCGACATTCCGGTACACGATCACATCATCATCGGCCGGGGCAGGTATACCAGCTTTGCCGAGGCGGGGCTGCTCTGACCACTTGCGCGGCCCAGCCGGAATGATCATTCATACAGGCGGTCCCCTGTGCGGGGCGCAGGGCTGCGCGCGCGCTGCTTATGGCTCGCACATTCCGCCGTGACCGCGCGAGCAGCGGCAAACTCACGGTCGTTTCATTTCCCGGCGTGGCGGCAGGACCAACCCACGCCGGGCAGGAGAGCTGGACTGATGGCAACAGCGCTGCGCGAGGTCATTCCCGATTGGAGCCTGGACGAGGGCGCAAACCTGCGCCTCGACCAGGACCTTTTGGCGCGCGCATATCGGTTCAGCGAGGAGGCGCACCGGGGACAGACGCGCAACTCGGGCGAGCCGTATGTCACGCACTGCGTGGAAGTCGCCAAGATTCTCGCCGACCTCCAGCTCGACACCACCACCGTGGCCAGCGGCCTGATTCACGACGTCGTGGAAGACACCGCCATGACCGTCGCCGACGTGGAGCGCGAGTTCGGCAAGGAGATCGCGGCCATCGTCGATGGGCTCACGAAGATCGCCAAGCTGCCCAACAGCGGTTCCAACCAGGACCGCCAGGTGGAGAGCTACCGCAAGCTGCTGCTGTCCATCGCGAAGGACGCCCGCGTCATCATCGTGAAGCTGGCCGACCGGCTGCACAACATGCGTACCCTCGACTTCCTGCCCGAGGAGAAGCGCCGGCGCATTGCGCAGGAGACGCGCGACCTCTACGCGCCGCTCGCGCACCGCTTCGGCATGGCGAAGATGCGCTGGGAGCTGGAAGACCTGGCCTTCAAGCATCTCGAGCCGGACGACTACAAGGCGCTGGCCCGGAAGGTCACGCAGAAGCGGGCCGAGCGCGAAGCGCTCATCCTCGCCCTGCGCGAGCCGCTCGAGCGGGAGCTCGCGCTTGCCGGCATCAAGAACGTGGATGTCACCGGCCGGCCGAAGCACCTGTGGTCCATCTACAAGAAGATGAAACAGCGCGAGAAGCCCTACGAGGAGATCTTCGACCTCCTCGCCATTCGCGTCCTCGTCAACAGCGTACCGGACTGCTACCACGCGCTTGGTGTGATCCATGACGGCTACACGCCGGTGCAGGAGCGCATCAAGGATTACATCGCGCAGCCCAAGTCCAACGGCTACCAGTCGCTCCACACCACGGTGTTCGGGCCCGGTCGCCAGCTGTACGAGATCCAGATCCGCACCAAGGCGATGCACCGCACCGCGGACTTCGGCATTGCTGCGCATTGGCTGTACAAGGAGGACGCGAAGAGCGCGGACGAGCTGGACAAGCACCTCACCTGGTTTCGGCAGATCCTCGAGCTGCAGCTCGACGCCAAGACGTCGGACGAGTTTCTCGAGTTTCTCAAGCTCGACCTCTACGCCGAGGAGATCTTCGTCTTCTCGCCAAAGGGCGATGTGCATCAGCTGCCGAAGGGCGCGACGGCGATCGACTTCGCCTTTGCGGTGCACTCCGAGGTCGGGCTGCACTGCGCCGGTGCGAAGGTCAACGGCCGCATCGCGCCCCTGTCGCGCGCGCTGCGGAATTCCGAGACCGTGGAGATCATCACGTCACCCACCGCTCGGCCAAGTCGCGACTGGCTCGCCCATGTGCGAACGGGTCGTGCGCGGCACAAGATCCGGCAGTGGCTCCGCCACGAAGAGCAGACGTCGTCCATCAAGCTCGGCCAGGACATCCTCGAGCGAGAGCTGAAGCGGCGGCGGCTGGTGAAGCCGGACGAATCGATCATCGACGCGGCGGCACACGCCCTGTCGCTCACCGACGCCACGCAGTTGTACGCGCAGATCGGCCAGGGCGACGTCAGCGTCGGTTTGGCGGTTCGCCACCTGTATCCCGAGGACATCGAACAGGAGGCGCCCAAGCCGACGTTCGTCGAGCGGCTGGTGGATCGCGTGCGCGGCTCGAAGGGCATGAAGATCCAGGGCGTGGACGGCCTGATGGTCCGTTACGCCCAGTGTTGCCAGCCGGTGCCCGGCGATCCGGTCACGGGCTACGTCACTCGTGGGCGCGGCGTCAGCATCCATCGCGCGGACTGCCCCAACCTCCTGTTCCTGGCACACGAGCCGGAGCGGCGACTCGAGATCGACTGGCAGGGCGCCGATGGAGAGCGGTTCCTCGTGCGTCTCGCCCTGGAAGGAAATGACCGGCGTGGCCTGTACGCTGACGTCGCCGCCGCCGTCACCGACTCTGGCACCAACATCCGCGGCATGGAACTCAAGAGCACCGATGGCAAGGCCACCGGCGCCGTGCTCGTGGAAGTGGAGAACCTCGCGCACCTGCAGAAGATCATCCGGGCCGCGCGGAAGGTGAAGGGGATCACCGAAGTGGCGCGGCGCGAGCATATCACGCCGGACAACTGACGCCGTCCGCTGACAGGCAAGGGTGACCCTCCCGAACAATGCCCGAAAGTGTTAGGATTGAGTCATGGCTCCACGCGCGAATTTCATTCTCCAGGCTCCGTTCGAGCCGGCCGGCGACCAGCCCAAGGCCATCAGTGAGCTGATGGCGGGGCTTGATCGTGACGACCGGTTCCAGACGCTGCTGGGCGTCACGGGATCGGGCAAGACGATGACGATGGCGAACGTCATCGCGCAGTACGGCAAGCCCACGCTCGTGCTGAGCCACAACAAGACGCTCGCGGCGCAACTCTACGGCGAGATCAAGGGCTTTTTCCCGCAGAATGCCGTCGAGTACTTCATCTCGTACTACGACTACTACCAGCCGGAAGCGTACGTCCCCACCACGGATACCTACATCGAGAAGGACGCGTCGATCAACGAGGACATCGACCGGCTCCGCTTGCGGGCGACGTCGTCGCTGATGGAGCGCAACGACGTCATCATCGTCGCCACGGTGAGTGCCATTTACGGATTGGGTGATCCGGTCTCGTACCGCGAGCAGATGGTCACCGTCACCACTGGGCAGCGGGTGAATCGCGACGACCTGCTGCGCTCGCTCGTGCGTATCCAGTACAATCGCAACGACGTCGCATTCGAGCGCGGCACGTTCCGGGTACGCGGCGATACCGTCGAGATCTTTCCAGCGTACGAGGAGCAGGGCGTGCGCGTCGAGCTGTGGGGCGACGAGGTGGAGCGCATCTCGAAGATCAACGTCCTCACCGGCGAAACCATTGCCACGCTCGAGCGCGCGGCGGTATATCCGGCCAAGCATTTCGTCACGCAGCGTCCCACGCTGGAGCGCGCCGTGATGCGCATCCGTGAGGAACTGAACGGGCGGCTCACGGAGATGCGGACCAATGGGCGGCTGCTGGAGGCACAGCGTCTCGAGAGTCGCACCAACTTCGACATCGAGATGATGCTGGAGATCGGCACCTGCGCCGGCATCGAGAACTATTCGCGTCACCTTTCGGGCCGCGTAGCCGGAGAGCGACCCGCCTGCCTCTTCGACTACTTCCCCGAGGACTTTCTTGTGGTGGTGGACGAATCGCACGTATCGCTGCCGCAGATCGGCGGCATGTTCAACGGCGATCGGGCCCGCAAGCTCACGCTTGTGGATTACGGATTCCGGCTGCCGAGTGCGCTCGACAACCGGCCGCTGATGTTCGACGAGTTCCTCTCGCTCACGCCGCGCGCCGTGTTCGTGACGGCCACGCCCGGCGAGCTGGAACTGCGCCTCTCCGAAGGCGTGGTGGTCGAGCAGATCATCCGGCCGACCGGCCTGATCGACCCGGAGATCGAGATCCGATCCGTGCGCGGGCAGGTGGATGACCTTCTCGGCGAGATCCACGCGCGGGTGAAGGTGGGCGAGCGCGTGCTCGTCACAACGCTCACCAAGCGCATGTCCGAAGACCTCACGGACTACCTCCAGCAGGTGG
>JACMOE010000106.1 GCA_014378185.1 Gemmatimonadaceae bacterium
CTGAGCCGCTGACCGCACAACCCCCGCCGGGGCCGGCGATTTTACCCCGGCACGCTGGGGTGGGGCGTCAATAAGTCCGGGGCCGCGGGGGGGGGGGGGGGGGGGGGACGGGGGGGAGGGGGGGCGGGGGACGGCATCCTGTGCAGATTGAGCGCCAGCATCGGATGGATGGACTTCCCCCCCACTGCCCCAAGTCGCCAGCATTGGAATGTCGGCGCGAAAGGACGTACCTTCGTAGAGGGGCAGCAATGCCCGCTTCGTGGCGCGGGCCCTTAGCTCAGCTGGTTAGAGCAGCGGACTCATAATCCGACGCGCGTGGGTTCAAGTCCCACAGGGCCCATTCTATCTCCAGCATAACTCGCGGTAGCGCAGAAGGTTATGCCTCCCTTCACTGCCGCTGCGTGACACGCGTCTCCATCTCGGTCGACTTCGAACCGGACTGCCCGCCCTACCTCAGTTCCACCTTCCGTGGCATCGAGTGGGGCGCACCCGCGCTGCTGGACCTGTTCGCCGACCTGGGAGTGTCCGTTACATACTTCACCACGGGCCAGGTGGCGGAACGCTTCCCGCACGCCGTCCGCGCGCTCGTGGATGCTGGCCACGAACTGGGGTGCCACGGCGTTACGCACACAGCGTTCGACACGCTCGATGAACGCACCGCCCGGTGGGAAATCACGAATTGCGCCGAGCGCTTGCGTGACGTTTCGTCAGTCACGTCATTCCGCGCGCCATACCTGCGGTTTCCCGAGCCCTACCTCGGCTTGCTCGAAGACACCGGCTTCGAGGTCGATTCGTCGCTGGCCAGGTACAAACGCTCGTACTACGCACCGCGGCGCCCCACGACCCTTGCACGAATTCCCGCCTCGATGACGTCGTCCGTGTACCGCCTTCCACGCGTCATACGAAACCCCTGGATGCTGGCCCTGCGTGATCCGGTCGTGCTGTTCGTGCACCCGTGGGAATTCGTCGATCTCACCGGGGAGGACCTCCGCTACGACTGCCGCTTTCGCACGGGTGCCTTTGCCCTTCGAGCCCTTCGCGAGGTGATCGAGCTGTTTCAGCGACGGGATGCGACCTTCCACACCATCCGCGACCTGGCCGCGGAACTGGAGCGGGATGCGTGAGTAGCCGCATCATGCAACGCGTCGGCTGGCTTGCGGCCGCGGCAACGCTTGTCGGACTGCTCGTGATTGCCGTACGGCACATCGACCTTGCCCGCGCCGCGGAAGCGCTCCATGGCGTCCGCGCCGGCTGGATCGTGGCAGCCGTGCTGTGCTTCCTCGCTATCCTCCCCCTCTGGGCGCTGGAATGGCGCATTCTGGCGCCACGGGCGAATGGAAACACGCTGCTGGGGATGCTCGGAGTGGTGGCGATCACGTCATCCACGTTGAATACCAGCGCATTCTTCGTGGGTGAGGCGGTTGCCGTGGTCCTCCTCGTCGCGCGCGTGGGTCTCACGCGCGCGGCGGCGCTCTCGGTGCTCGCGATGGACCAATTGCTGGTTGGCATCGCCAAGCTCGTGGTGCTGGCGGCCGGCGCGCTCACGCTTTCACTGCCGCAGTGGATGACTGCCGGCGTCAACCTGCTGGGTGCGGGCGTTGTGGTCCTGCTGGCGGCATGCGTGCTGGGCGCGTGGAATCACGAGGCCATCACGCTCCTCGCGGCGCGCGTGATCCCCACTCGTCTGGCGTCAGGACTCGGCAACATGGGCGAGTCGCTGGCCCCACTACGCTCACCGAGCCGCAGTGGCAGCGTGCTGCTCCTTGCCCTGGCCAAGAAAGCGGTGGAGGTGATTGCCATCGTCTGCGTGCAGCGTGCGTTCAGTGCCAACCTGCCGGTCAGCAGTGGCATTCTCGTGCTGGCCGCCCTCAGCCTGGCCACGCTGCTGCCAGTCGTGCCCGGCAATCTGGGCGTGTACGAGGCCGCCGTAGTGCTCACATACACACACCTTGGCATCCCCGCCGAGCAGGCGCTCGGCATGGCAGTCGTGCAGCATGTCTGCTACTTCGCTGCGCTCGCACTGCCGGGCTACGCGTGGCTTGCGCGCGGCGGCGTGTCGCGCGCAACGGCAGCAGCGTCGTAGATCCCGCAATGGGCGCGCACCACGGCGGCCCAGTCGTATTCGGCCGGCGCGGTGGTGTTGCGATGCGCGATGAATCGCCGGAGCGGAACGTCGATGGCCAATCGTGCGATGAACGTGGACAGCTCGCGTTCGCCGCGCGCGAGCAGTCCGTTGACGCCGGGCACGATGAAGTCGCGTGCGCCACCGCGGAGCATCGCGACCACGGGCAAGCCGGCCGCGCGTGCCTCGAGCGCCGCGATGCCAAAGGACTCGCGTTCGCTGGGCATCACGAATGCGTGTGCCGTTGCGTAGAGGGCGCGCAACTCCTCGCGCGTGCGCTGCCCCACGAGTGCGACGCGATCGGCGACGCCCAGTTCGATCGCCAGTCTCGCGACGGCGTCACGCTCCGGTCCATCGCCGGCAATGGTGAGCCGCATCTCCGGTGCACCGGCGACAAAGCGCGCGGCGGCGGCAAACGCGCGCACCAGCGCGTCCGGTCGCTTCTTGCGCGAGAGCCGCATCGCCGATACGAAGTGCGCGCCGCTCAGCGGCTCGACCCGCTGCGTATCCTGCCAGAAGCTTGTATCGATGGCGTTGGACAACACGCCAACGCTGGCACCCGGCATCCACCGCGCGGCCTGCGCCGCCACTACGCTGCTCACGGCAGATAGCACCATTCGCCGCGTCCAGCCCGTGAGCGCATCACTCGCGCCAATGAGCATGGACGTGGCGTGCAGCATGGAGTGAAAGGTCAACACGGTCGGCAGACCCTCGCGCACGCCCGCGATTGCGCCAGCGTACGCCACTGGCGACACCACGCTCGCATGCGCGTGTACCACGTCGAAGGACTCCGCGCTGAGTACGTTGGCAATCGTGCCTGCCAGTGCGGCGGATACTGCCACCCCCGCCCCCGGGAGCAGCGGCACGGCGATGCGATGCACGGGCACGCCATCGACAACCGCTGGCCCGCGCGTGCTGGTCACGATGCGCGCGTCGGCACCCGTGGCGCGCAGCCGGAGCGCGAGGTCGCGCAGGTGCAGCTCGATGCCGCCCATGCGCGGAAGGAACCAGTCTCAGACAAGAGCGACGCGCGGCCCCCCGTGGGTCAACGGCGCGCCCGCTGCCAGGACCCGAACCGCTCCGCACTCGCCGCATCGAGCAGCGCTCCCAGGCGCTTGGCTTGCTCGGGAGCGCCATACCGCGCGATGGCCGCCTCGTCGGGCGCAAAAGCTACGCGTCCCGCCTCGGAAAGCTCCTCGCCGTACCGCGCGAGCATCGCCGCCAGCGATCCCGCATCGTCGGCCACGTCACCCGCTCGCGTTTCCGCCAACAGCCTGCGCACATCGTCGCCCGCATCGCCGCCCACGGCCACGATGAGGCGTCCCGCATTCAGGTACTCGAACAGGGAGCCGAGTCCGCGCTGCATTCCACCATCCACGCCAGCGGCCGATGGGGCCGGCGGGAAGAGCAGCAGCACGTCGCTCTCCCCTTGCAGGCGCACCGCCTCCGCGGGAGCAACCATCGGGGTGACATGGACCATCGGCGCGCATGGCCGGCCGTCGAGCTTCGCCAGCATGAACGCGTCACAGCCACTCCCCACGAACTCGACGACGATGGACTCCTTCGTCACCGGGCTTGCGGAGATGCACACGTCGAGTGCGTCGAACAGCAGTCCGGGCCCGTCGTCATCTGGGCGAATGGCGCCGGTGTGCACCAGCCGCAACGGGGAACCCGCCTGCCGATGTGGCGCCACCTTTCGCTCGTCGGGATCGAATGGCACGACGACGACATCGCCCTCGATGCCATAGGTATCCCGCACGTACCGTGTCATGCGCGGCGTGATGCAGGCAGATCGGGAGGCGCCCTTCAACCAGCGCCGCGCGAGGCGGAGTTGCAGTTGGCGCTCGCGCCACGAGCGCCCGTCGCCTGTCCCGGCGTAGAAAGTCGCGAGATCCGTGAAGAGCACGACCCATGGTATACCGGCGCGACGCGCGATCTCGCCGCCCACGATGTGCGCCGTGGCCGTGGGGCAGACGCTCAATACGGCACTGATCCCGTACTGCCTCACCGCTATGAGACCCGCATGCACCGCGGGTTCCTCCCATCCACGATGCGGATCCGGGTAGTGTCCATAGAGCGGATACGTTGCCGCCAGGCCGCGCCGAGCAATCGCGTGCGCGGAGAGTGGGGCATGCGCATCGCGCTCGGCGCTCAACCGCGCATGCCCTCGCAACCAGCGGTTGTCTCGCGCGGCGTATGATGCCCGGACGGTGGGCAACGTGGCAGCGTGCTTCAATGAGGGCGTTGCGTCGATGGGCTGCATCGTGAGACCAACGTCACCGGCGTCAGGCGCCGGTGCGTCGCCCCAGTCCCTGGTGAGAATGAGCGGCTCCCACCCTGCCGCGGGGAGGAAGCGGCTCAGCACGGCGACGTGCTTCACCCCGCCGCTGAACAAGGGGAGCCACGGGTAGGTGACGATGAGAGCGCGCGGCATCGCTGGTGGTCAGCTGAAAGCCGACTACGACGATGCCGTAGCGGTTGGCACCACGCCCGCGTCACGAACATCCGCGCCCGCCTGCTCCAGCCGGCCACGCAGCCGTTCCGGCAGCCGGGCGCGAATGACCATCTGTTCGCCCTCCGTCCGCTGCTCGAGCACCTCGCCATGCTGGTGAATTTCCGCCAGCAACTTGCCGTCCCGTGGATTGAGCCAGACCTCCGCCACGGGGCGCCTCGCACGCATCGCGTGACGCAAGGCGCGAAACAGCGGATCCAGCCCGTGCTCCGCGGCGGTGGACACGAACACCGCGTTCGGCACCAGCGCCGTCACGCGTTCCTGGAGGGCCAGCGCGTCCGACTCGCTCAACAGGTCCATCTTGTTGAACACCAGCAGCGTGGGCTGGTCCGTGATGCCGAGGTCGCCCAGCACGTCCTCCACCACGAGCCGCTGCTCCTCCCAGAGCTTGTGGCTCGCGTCCACCACGTGCAGCAGGAGATCCGCGTCGCGCGTTTCCTCGAGCGTCGCACGAAACGACGCCACGAGATGGTGGGGCAGCTTGCGGATGAATCCCACCGTGTCGGTGAGCAGCACCTGCGCATTCTCCCCCAGGTCCACCTCGCGCGTGAGGGGATCGAGCGTGGCGAACAGCCGATCCTCCACGTGAATGTCCTGCGCGCCGGTCATGCCGCGCAGGATCGACGACTTGCCGGCATTGGTATAGCCGACGATGGATGCCTTGAACGCGTTGGCCCGGCTCTGTCGCTGGACGGCGCGATTCTGCTGCACGTGCGCCAGCCGCTCCTTCAGCAGCTTGATGCGGTGGTTGATGAGCCGCCGATCAGTTTCGAGCTGCGTCTCGCCAGGACCGCGCACGCCGATGCCTCCGCGGAACTTCTCTAGGTGGGTCCACATGCGGGTCAGGCGCGGCAACGTGTACTCGAGCTGTGCCAATTCCACCTGCATGCGAGCCTCGCTGCTGCGCGCGCGCGTGGCAAAGATGTCGAGAATGAGTTCCGCGCGATCCACGACGCGCGTGCCCACCATGTCTTCGATGTTCTTGCCCTGGCTTGGAGACAGCTCGTCGTCGAAGATGATGAGCGAGACGTCGCGCTCGCCCACCATCGTCTTCAGTTCCTCGATCTTTCCCTTACCCAGGTAGGTGCCCGGATGCGGACGGTCGAGCTGCTGCGTGAGGATGCCGACGACTTCCGCACCCGCGGTATCAGCGAGTCGCTCGAGTTCGGCCAGATGCTCGTCCAGCGACTTCCGCGCGCCAGGCCGCTTGAGCGGGGCGCCCACGAGGAGCGCCCGCCCGACCCGCGCCGCGACGTTGATCAGGATTCGTGAGATGCGATCGTCCTCTTATTGGCGCGAGGTGCCTGTGAGGGC
>JACMOE010000011.1 GCA_014378185.1 Gemmatimonadaceae bacterium
ATCTCGGCTGATCGGCGCACGGGCCACCCCTAGCAGCAGCGGCTCCCCGGCCGCTCGTACCGGCGCACCAGTGCCTCCGCCGCAAAGACATCGCGCGACATGGGCACGTCGGCCGGATGACAGCGACGCGCATGCGCGAGATAGTGCGCGTAATCCGGCACCCCGATCACTCTCCGGATCACGGCGGCGAACGATCGTGACCATCGAACGCCCGCACGCATGCACTCGCTAATCACCGGCAACCAGCCCGCGCGCCGCGAACGGCACCTCCGTGCTCCGTCCGCGACTGGTGCCACGCAAGATCCCCATCCAGGCCCACATGCTGTCACCAAGAATGACCAGCACCGCCGCCAGGAAGAACGCCGCCACCGCGGCGTCCACGTAATCGTTCCCCATCATCTGCCCCAGGTCGCCCATCGACTTGATGCCCGGCGGCAGCGTGCCCGCCGCGCGCGCCGCGCCCAGCATTCGTGCATGCGCGAGGAATCCGAGCTTCGGCAGCGGAGAAAAGATCTTCAGGTATCCCGCCGACATCGTGACGACCACCAGCCACGACAGCGGCACCAGCGTCGTGAACGCATACCGCGCCTTGCCCATGCGCATGATGATCGTCGTGCCCACGCACAGCGCGACCGCGGCCAGCAGCTGATTCGAGATCCCGAACAGTGGCCACAGCGAATTGATGCCGCCCAGCGGATCGTTCACCCCCTGCCACAGGAACGATCCCCACATGCCCACGAAGATCGCGCTCGAGAGCATCACGGCCGGTTGCCACGACGTGAGGCCGAATCGCGGCCACACCACCTTGCCCAGGTCCTGTAGCATGAACCGCCCTACGCGCGTGCCGGCGTCGAGCGTGGTCAGGATGAACAGCGCCTCGAACATGATGGCGAAGTGATACCAGAGCGCCATGGCCGACCCTCCGCCGAATGCCCCTGAAAACAGGTGCGCCATGCCGACCGCGAGACTCGGTGCACCGCCTGTGCGTGACAGCAGCGAGCTCTCGCCCACCTGCCGCGCAAGGTTGTCCAACTCTGCCGGCGTCACCACAAAGCCCCAATTGGCCACCGCCGCCGCTGCACTCGCGGACGTGGTGCCGAGCGCCGCAACGGGGGCATTGGTGGCGAAGTACACGCCCGGCGTGAGCGCGCACGCCGCAATCAACGCCATCACGGCGACGAACGATTCCACGAGCATCGCGCCATAGCCCACGAGTCGCGCGTCGGTCTCGCGCTCTATGAGCTTCGGGGTCGTCCCCGAGGCAATCAATGCATGGAAGCCACTGATGCTGCCGCACGCGATCGTGATGAACACGAATGGAAACAGCGTACCCGCGAATACCGGTCCGGTGCCATCCGTGAACCGTGTGAGTGCCGGCATCTGCAAGGGCGGCAGCACCACGAGAATCCCCACCGCAAGCGCCACCACCACGCCGATCTTCACGAACGCCGACAGGTAGTCCCGCGGCGCCAGCAGCAGCCACACCGGCAACACCGACGCCGCAAAGCCATAGACCATCAGCAGAATCGCCAGCGTCCGCCCCGTCAGCGTGAACATCGACGCCAGGTCTGGCTGCCCCGCCACCCAACGTCCCGCATAGAGCGACAACGCCAGCAGCACCAGCCCCAACGCGCTCGCCTCCAGCACTCGGCCCGGCCGCAGCCACCGCATGTAGACGCCCATCAGCATCGCGATGGGAATGGTGAGGCCGATGGTCACCGTCCCCCACGGGCTCGACCGCAACGCATTCACCACCACCAGCGCCAGCACGGCGATGAGCACCACCATGATACCCAGCACGGCTACCAGTGCGGTGAATCCTGCCACGGGTCCGATCTCCTCCCGTGCCATCTGGCCGAGCGACTTGCCGTCGCGCCTGATGGACGAGCAGAGAATCACGAAGTCCTGCACCGCGCCGCCCACCATCACGCCCACGATGATCCAGAGGATACCGGGCAGGTAGCCGAACTGCGCCGCGAGCGTGGGGCCCACGAGCGGCCCGGGTCCAGCGATGGCCGCAAAATGATGGCCGAACACGATCCACCGGTTGGTCGGCACGAAGTCTCGCCCATCCGACAGTCGCTCGGCCGGAACCTGCCTGTTGTCGTCGAGTGCGAAGACTTTCGCGGCGATGAAGGCACTGTAGAACCGATAGGCGACGGCATAGCAGCAGAGGGCGGCCACCAGCAGCCACGCCGCACTCACCTGTTCGCCTCGCGAGAGCGCCAGCCACGCGAGCGCACCCGCACCGGTGAGCGCCACGAGCGACCAGCCAGCTGCCGAGAGTACCTTGCGGAGTGCGCTTGACGAGTGCGGAGTCATGGCCGCCAAGCTGCGGGCTGGAACGAGCAGGGTCAATGCGACCACTGGCGTCGAGCGGCAGACGAGGCCGTCGCTCGCACTACTGCGGAGCGTTAGCTTTCCAGCAACCTCACCAAGAGTCCATTGCCACGCCAACTCCGCCTGCTTTGCAGCGCCACACTGCTCCTCGCCGCCTGTCACGGCGGCAAGGGGGCCGACGAAGCGCCTGCGCCCGAAGCGTTTTCCGTGCGGCCGCTCTCGCAGCTCGCGGCGCAGCGCGTCATCGTGACCCCGGCGTTCGGTCTCGTGACGACAGATGCACTCGGGTGGGCGGCGCAGGTTGGCAAGCCGCGTGAGTACCTGCGCCTGCTTGACGACGAAATTGCATCCGTCCTGGCCGACCGTGGCCTCAAGTCGCAGTGGGTCTATCCGGCAGACCTCATGCGTGCCATGAAGGGCTCGCCCACCTACGCGGTCGATCCCTATACGATCGGCGCCGGTGTCCTCCGCAACCCGGGCATCGCCTCCGGCACACGGCTCGGCGATCCGCTCGCGACGCAGCTCCGGACGATGATCGCACTGCAGGAGGATGTCCGCGCCGTGATCATTCCGGTGGAACTCCGGTTCGAGAAGGAGAAGACAGGCCTGGGTTCCGCCGTGTTGAAGGTGGCGCTGCTCGACGGCCGGCTGAGCGATGTCCGATGGATTGGCAGCGTGCGCAGCGATCCCGCCGCCACGCTGTCGCGCGCCGTGCTGACGAGCGTCGCTCTGCACCTTGCTGACCTCATCACGGCTCCCTGAACACCAGACGAACAGCCATGGGCACGCCTGTCACACTCATTCCTGGCGACGGCATCGGGCCGTCGATCGCCAGCGCCACGGTCCGCATCCTCGAGGCGGCCGGCGCCGACATCTCGTTCGACGTGCAATCGGCGGGCATGGCCGGTCTCGCCACGTACGGTGACCCGATTCCGGAGCAGACGCTCGACTCCATCCGCCACACGCGCGTCGCGCTCAAGGGTCCGCTCGAGACGCCCGTTGGTGAGGGATTCCGTTCGATCAACGTGGCGCTGCGCAAGACGTTCGACCTGTATGCCAACGTGCGGCCGGCGCACACGATCGTGCCCGGCGGGCGCTACCAGGGCATCGACATCGTGCTCGTGCGCGAGAACACCGAGGGCCTGTATGTCGGTATCGAGCACTACATCAAGGTGGGGAACGACGCGCGTGCCGCAGCGGAGTCCATCGCCATCATCACCCGCGCCGGTTCGGAACGCATCATCCGCTACGCCTTCGACTACGCGGTGAAGCACGGGCGGCGCAAGGTGACGTTGGTGCACAAGGCGAACATCCTGAAGTTCTCGCAGGGGCTGTTCCTCGACGTGGGGCGGCTGGTGGCACGCGAGTACGCCGGCATCCAGTTCAACGAGATGATCGTGGACGCCGCCGCGATGAACCTCGTGCTGCGTCCCGAGAAGTTCGACGTCATCGTCACGACCAACCTCTTTGGTGACATTCTCTCCGACCTGATTTCGGGCCTGGTGGGCGGGCTCGGCCTTGCCCCCGGTGCCAACATCGGCCAGGGCTGCGCCATCTTCGAGGCCGTGCACGGTACCGCGCCGGACATCGCGGGCAAGGGAGTCGCAAATCCTGGAGCGCTCATCCTGGCCGCGTGCATGATGCTGGAATACATGACCGACGGCGAGCGCGCCGCTCGCATTCGCAACGCCCTCGAGGCGGTGATCCGCGAGGGCATCAGCACCACCGGGGACCTTGGCGGTACCGCATCGACCGACCAGTTCACCGACGCCATCATCGCTCGGCTGTGACGACCACCACCATCTTTCACTGCTCCGACCTGCACTTCGGCCATGCGGCCGTACCGGAGCAGTACGAGGCGATGGAGACGTTGATCCAGCAGTACCGCTATGACGTCGTGGCCATCTCGGGCGACCTGTCGCAGCGCGCGCGGTCCGGCGAGTTCCAGAGCGCTCGCGCGTTCATCCGGCAGGTTGAGGAAACCAGCAAGGTCCTCTGTATCCCCGGCAATCACGACGTCGCGTGGTGGAAGTCGCCCTTCGCCCTCGGCGACGATCACAAGATGCTCGAGAATTATCGCACCTTCATCAATGAGGACATCGAGCCCGTTGTCCACGTCCCGGGGGCCACACTTGCCGGCCTCAACACGTCGCACGGCGTGGTGTCCAGGTCACTGACGTGGCGGGTGCGCGACATCTCCATCATCGGCATCGTGCGGCGTGAACAGCTCGACCGTCTGCGAGGGACGTTCGTTGAATCGCCCGTGGGCGACGCGCGCGTGGTGGTGATGCACCACAATCCCGTGAAGGGCGAGCTGTCCCAGCGCCACGGGCTCAAGCACACCTCGCGGATCCTTGGCGCCTTCGCCGACATGTCCGTGGACCTGGTGCTGTGCGGTCACGATCACCAGGACGCGATCCACTTCATCGAGCATACGAAGAAGGGCACGGTGATCTCCACCGCGGGCACAGTATCCAACCGGATGCGCGGCGGCCGTCCGTCATCGGTGAACAGCATTCGCCTGTCGCCGGACAGCGTCGAGGTCTCGACGCTCGTCTGGTCGTCGTCCGATCACGCCTTCGTCCCGGGACCGACCAAGTGCTTCAGGCGCTGACGCGTTTCTTCCGCGGCAACCGCGACACCCCACAGTTCGAGCTCAGTTTCGAAACGACGAATCCGCGCACGGCCGACGAGCTTCTCGCGCGGCTGCGACAGCTCGGCCTCAAGCGCATCGCGAAGGCACGACTGACGCGCAACCGCAACGTGATGGTGAGCTTCGGTGGTGGGGAGTTGCGCGTGCACGAGGGCTACCTAGTCGCTCCGGAATCGGTGCTGCGCGCCATCGCGATGTTCGTGGAAGGGCGGACGCGAGCGGATCGTCGTGCGGCGCAGCGGATCATCGTCGCGTTCCCCATCCTCACCGCCGCGCCCTCCGCCCGGCGCGAGCGTACGCATGCCGACGACGAAGGCATCGTGGAGCAGCTCGAGGCGTGGCACCAGCGCTACAACGCGCGGCATTTCAACGGACACCTGCGGCAAGTAGCCATCCGTGTGTCGCGCCGTATGAAGAGCCGGCTGGGACACTACACAGTCGGCGCGCGCGGCGGCGCCGGCGCGGAGATCGCGATCAGCCGCTCGCATGTGCTGAAGCATGGCTGGCCCGAGGCGCTCCATACGCTGCTGCACGAGATGGTGCACCAGTGGCAGGACGAAACGGAACGGACGATCGACCACAGCGCGAGTTTTCGCGCGAAGTGCCGCGAGGTGGGCATCGCGCCCTATGCGCGCCGAGTGCTGCAAATGCGAGTCGGCCATGCGCTGGATTCACACACGGTGGTGCGCCAGGCTGCACGCGGCGAGTAAAAAGCCAAGCCGTTCTCTGTGACCTCTGTGACCCCTGTGGTTCAAATGGCAACTGCTTGAACCACAGAGGTCACAGGGGGCACAGGGACTACAGATATGACTTTGGCGATTGCTGAACCCTGAATACCTACGGCAGCATCGCCGTCGTCGTCCCCTTTACGTACTTGTCGTACCACCCCAGGAAGCGCGTGTAGCGATCCGCGCGGTAGCTCGGCACCGTGATCCCGTGGAAC
>JACMOE010000107.1 GCA_014378185.1 Gemmatimonadaceae bacterium
CCCCTGGCCACGGCCGTCCGCGAACGCTCATTCGGTATCGTCCGCGCCGACAGGAGCGAGAAGCCGGCGGCACAGGGATTCCGGGAGCTGCGCCGTGGGCGTGATGGTGGTCACCTGCGCGTTGGCGCTGTGCCACTGGTGCTCGACGTCTCCCCAAACGAATACTACGCGGAGCCGGGTGCTCACTTCGATCGTTTGTATGCGCAGTGGATCGCGGGCCAGGCATGATCGCACCCTTGCTGAGGATGGCGGCCAATCCGATCGTCCGGCCGCGGGACATCGTCTTCACGGATGCCAGTGGCGCGTTCAACCCGGGTGCGTGCATTGACCACAGGAGCGGCCGCGTGGTGCTGCTGGTGCGCGTGTACGAGCGCGCCTCCCGGCGCTCCTGCCTCGCGCTGGCGACGTCGGCGGACGGGGAGCATTTCGAGTACCCGTTCGGCTTTCCCATTGTCGGTCGCGACACGCCCTACGAAGCATGGGGTGTGGAGGACGCGCGGATCACGTGGCTCGCTGCCGAAGGACGCTACGCGATCACCTACACGGGATATTCGGCAGCGGGGCCACGCGTCTGCCTCATCACGACGGACGACCTCCTCGACCCAGCGCGCTATGTTCGTCATGGGCCTCGCATCGCTGGAGAGAACAAGAACTGCGTGGTGTTTCCGGAGCGGGTTGGAGGCCAGTACGTCGTGTTCCACCGGCCGATGCCGAACATCGTCTGTGTACGCGTGGCCGCACTCGATGACATCTGGCCGGCTGCGGGCGCGCACGTGCTCGGTCCCGAGGCGAACACCTGGCGTAGCGCTCGCGTGGGCGCGGGTGCGCCGCCGATCCTCACGCGGCTCGGGTGGTTGCTTCCCTTCCACGGCGCTACCACGATCGCCGAGGGCAACGTCTACAGCATGGGCTGGTGTGTGCTGGCGGCGGATGATCCCGCGCGCGCGCTGTGGGTGTCGGATCAGCCGGCATTGCAGCCGGAGGCGCCTTACGAGATCGAGCCGGGCCCGATACCGCAGGTGGACATGGCGAACTTCATCACCGGCGTTCGTGTCGTGTTTCCGCAGGGCATGGTGGAGCTCGGGGGCGACCTCATTGTGTATTACGGGGCGGCAGACGTTTCCGTCGCCGCCGCGCGCGTGGACAAGGAGGCACTCCTGACGTCGATCGAGCGCGCGATGGTCTCATCATGAAGGCTCGGTTGCGATGGCGGCGGCACGCGCATTCAGCAGTGGCCGGTATCGCATGCCTTCTGGCGATGAGTTGTCGTCGAGGATCTGCAGAGCCCGCCCGCAGTAGCGCTCCTCCTCCCGTGCGGCTCAACTTCGCACACTTGCGTCACCTGTTACTGGACCAGACGGTTGGCAGCATCCCGGTTCGCGTCGTCGCGCTCTACGCCAACGCGCCTCGATACCTGCCCAGTGGCTCTCCGCGCCGCGATGGACTCGAAGGTATCGCCAGTGTGGACGATGCGGCGCGCGCCGCCGTGCTCTTCCTGCGTGCATTCGAACAGGGTGGTGACACGCGGGATCGCGAGGCGGCTCGCGACCTCCTTCAGTTCGTGGTGAGCATGGAGCAGGGCGATGGCGAGTTCCTCAATTTCGTCGATACCATCGGTCGCCCCAACCGCACGGCCGCCAGCAGCGTGAAGGGCATGTCGTACTGGGCGGCCCGCGGCATCTGGGCGCTGGGCGAGGCGCAGCGCGTGCCGGTGAGCGACAATGAACAGGAGCGGACCGCGCTGCGCACGGTCCTCGAGCGCGCCATCGCCCGCATGCGGCGCGATATCGAGGCGGGTCGCCTGATCGGGGGGTCGGCCACCGCCACATCCGAAGCGTTGCTCGGCCTGCTCGCGTGGCAGCGCGCCGA
>JACMOE010000108.1 GCA_014378185.1 Gemmatimonadaceae bacterium
AAGAGAAGGCAGCTGACCTGCGCGCGGTAGATGAGGTCCACTATCGGCCCCGCGTGGTGTCGTCCTGAGCGCAGCGAGGGACCTGCTCTTCGCATCACCACAAGCAGGTCCTTCGCTCCGCTCAGGACGACATATGGGCCTGTGTACCTCTGCCATATGATGATGCCAGACACGCACCACCTCCTCCCTGCCATCCTCGACCTCCACGACCGCATCAGAACCGCGGTGGTGAGCGCGTGCGAGCAGCAGAGCCACGATGCCATGGCCGAGGTGGCGCACGACGACGCGGGCGATACCATCTACGCAGTCGATCGCGTGAGCGAGACCACCCTCATCGAGGGGCTCGCAGCCGTGGCGCGCAACGAGCCACTCGTCCTTATCGCCGAAGGGCTCCCACCGGAGGGACTCGTGCTCCCGCACGGTGCCGCCGAGGCGGACTGCCGCTGGCGCCTGCTCGTGGACCCCATCGATGGCACGCGCGGGCTCATGTACCAGAAGCGGCCCGCCTGGATTCTCACTGGTGTCGCTCCCAACCGCGGTGCGGCAACGCGACTTCGTGACATCGTGCTCGCGGTGCAGACCGAGATCCCCCTGGTGAAGCAGCATCTTTCCGACCAACTCTGGGCCGAGCGAGGCAGGGGCGCCGTGGCGCGCCGCGTGAATCGGCTCACGGGCGAGTGCACCCCACTCGCGCTGCGGCCCTCGCGCGCCGACTCCATCGCGCATGGCTTTGCGTCGGTGAGCCGCTTCTTTCCCGGCGCGCGCGACGTGCTCGCCGCCATCGACGACGAGATTGCCATCGACGTGGGCGGACCGCTCGCGCATGGCAAGGCGCTCTGCTTCGAGGACCAGTACATCTCCACCGGCGGACAGCTCTACGAGCTCATGGCGGGACACGATCGCTTCATTGCCGACGTGCGTCCGCTGCTGCGCGACATCCTCGCTGAACGTGGCATGCCGCATCCCCTGTGCTGCCATCCGTACGATCTCTGCACGGTGCTCATCGCCGAGGAGCTGGGGTTGTCGATCACCGATGGAGCGGGCGCCGAGATCGACGCGCCACTCGATATCGAGGCCGATGTGGCGTGGGTGGGCTATGCGAACGATCGCCTGCGTCAGCGAGTCGAGCCCGTGCTGCGCGCGGCGCTCGTGCGGCACGGCCTGCTCGCGCTGTGAGCGAGTTCTTCGACCCGCGTGAACCGGTGTACCAGGCGAGCGCACCAGGCCGGCTCGACGTCATGGGCGGCATCGCGGACTACAGCGGGTCGCTCGTGTTGCAGCTCCCACTCGATCGGCGCACCACGGCGACGCTCCAGCGCATCGATGCGCCGCGCGTGGACGTCATGTCCCGACGCGCCGACGCGGACCATCACGCCACCGTCGGCTTCGACGTCCTCCGGTCGCGCGAGCGCCTGGCCGAGCATCTCGCGGCAGACCCGGCCAGCCACTGGGCGTCGTACGTGTTCGGTGTGGCGCACGCCTGCCTCTTTTCGCCGGACTCTCGTGTGCCGCCGCCTGTGGGTGGCTTCCGCATGCGCATCGAGTCCACCGTGCCGGAGGGAAAGGGTGTGAGCTCCTCTGCTGCGCTGGAAGTCTCGTCACTCGCCGCCATTGCCGCAGCGTACGGCGTGAACATGACTCCCACGGAGATTGCCGTCGCCGCGCAGTGGGCCGAGAATCACGTGGCCGGCGCGCCATGCGGCATCATGGACCAGATGACCAGCGCCTGTGGTCTCGCCAACCACCTGCTGCGCCTGCGATGTCAGCCCGCCATCATCGAGGGACACACTGTTATTCCGCCGGGCTATCGTTTCTTCGGCATCGATTCCGGCATCCGGCACGCCGTCACCGGCGCGGACTACGGCACGGTGCGCACCGCGGCGTTCATGGGCTACCGGATCATCGCGGCGCTGTCCGGACTGCACGTCGAGCGCAACGGCGATCGTGTGCGTATCCATGACGACGCATGGCGCGGCTACCTCGCGAACATTCCGCCCGCGCATTTTGTGGAGCACCTCTTGCCCCACCTTCCCGAACGCCTGCTCGGCGCCGATTTCCTCGCGCTGTATCACGGCATCACGGATGCCGCGACGCGGGTGAATCCGCTTGTCGAGTATCCGGTGCGGGTCGCGACGGCGCACCCGATACACGAGAACACGCGCGTCGAGCGATTCGCGGTGCTGCTCTCCCAGCTCGGCGATTCGCCCGACGTCGCGCACGAGATGGGCGAGCTGATGCGCGCGTCGCACGAGAGCTACAGCGCGTGCGGGCTGGGCAGCGAGGGCACGGATCGGCTGGTGGAGTTGGTGAATGAAGCGGGAGCGGACGCTGGCCTGCACGGCGCGAAAATCACCGGCGGCGGTAGCGGGGGCACCGTAGCAATCCTCGGCAGAACGAACTCGGAGGCGCGAGTTCGGGCGATCGCGGAGCGCTACACGAGGGAGAGCGGTCGCTCCGCGGAGCTATATACGGGCACCTCAGCCGGTTTGGCGCAGTGACGTCAGAGGTCGGAAGTCCGAGGTCAGGCGTCTGACATCGGACACTGACCCCAGCCGTCAGCCCCCAGCCGTCAGCCGTCAGTTATTTGATGACCCCAGCCCCATCCCCGCCGATGAAGCTCGCGAGCCGTTGCGCTGGTACTGCGTACACGATCCGCCCCGCGCTCTCCCTTGCCCCACCATAGATCACCCCAACCACATGACCTGCCGAGTCGAACAGCGGACTGCCGCTGGACCCATGCCCCGCGTACGAATCGATCTGGATCACGGTGCTCAACCGCTTGCTCACCGTGCCCAGCGTGCTCGTGGTGCTCGCGGTGATGTTCATCCCCGAGCCCTCCATGGGTGTGTCCGTCGCCCCCGGATACCCGATGGACACCACCGCTGCACCCACTCGCGCCAACGCGCCCGTGCGACTCACCCCCGCCACCACCGGATAACTGCCTGCGCCATCCAGCTGGATCAGGGCGAGGTCATCATCATCACCATCCGCGACACGAACGATGTGCGCCGGCAACCACTTCCTCGTGTTCGCGTAGATCACCACCACTCGACCCGCTGCCTTGCCGCCCTCGTCTCGCACCACGTGACGGTTTGTCACCAGCAGTCCACCAGGCGTGATGCCGAACGCAGTACCCGCGATGAACTTGCCGACGAAGTCGCTCGCCACCATTGCCACGGCCGCATCGTTCGCGTCCACCACCTTGGGCACATCCATCTGGCCGAGCGCCTGTTGGAGGCCCACCGTGCGCTCGAGTCGCTTGGACAATTCGAACACCGAGCCGCTCGTTGCCGTGCCCGCCGCCACCCGGCCGCGCATCACGTCCAGGTCGCGCTTGCGCGCCGCCAATGAGTCCTTGAGCGCCGCGGTGAATGCTGTTTCACCCGGGCGTGGCGCGTCCAGCTTCTTCGCGAGCACCGCGAGCGTGGAATCGGAGTGCGCGATGATGGACGCCATCTCGCGCTCCCGCGTTGACGTCTCGCGCTGCCAGAACGCGAACGCAATCACCGCAGCCGCAACCAGCACACTGCCGCCAATCGAATACGCGCGACGCATGTCCTTCGTCTGCGCCTTCACCGCCACGGCCACGCGCGCTTGGGTATCCATGCGAGGCGCGGGTGCTGGCGGGGGCGTGCTCGAAGCAGCCTGCGCCTGGATGGATGTCGCCGGTGTCACGATCCCCACGCCGCGCACCTCGACGCGCGGCCCGTTGCCGCCAAAGCTCACGACGTCGCCTTCACCCAGCCTCCGCTCGCCCGTGATGCGCTCGCCGTTCACGAACGTACCGTTGGTGCTTGCGAGGTCGGCGATGATCCACATCCCGCCCGCGTTGCGAAACTCCGCGTGGCGAGTGGACACGTCGAGATCCACCAGCGGGTCGAAGCGGAAGTCGCTCATCGGGTGCCGTCCGACCGTCACGACCGGCGCGTCAAAGTTCTCGCGCGCGCCAGCACGCGCCCCGCTCAGTACGCGCAGGTCGATGGTCATGGCGTCACGGTGCCCGAGGGCGCCGTGCCGCCTTTCGGGCCGACGACGGAGGCCGCGGTCCGGTACGTGAACCACGTGAGCAGGGTGAGAAAGACCACGACGAGTCCCAGCGCGATCAGCGAGCCGCGTACCCGTCGCGCCGCACTCACCCGGGGCGTGGGCTCCGGAAGCATCGGCATCTCGAGCGTCGGGACCTTGAGCGTCGTGCGCCCTCTCGCCACGGGTGTATCGCGTACAAACCCGCCGGGCGGCAGGGTCGTTCGCGTGGACGCCGTGATCTGGCCCGAGTCCGAGGCCAGCGGAAACACCAGATGTCCCACGCTGTCGTCCCGTGATGCCGCGGTGAGCCCGTCGCCGTCGAAGCGCACCGCGATCACCGTGATGTTGTCCGGGCCGCCGTTCTCGTTCGCGCGATCGATGAGCGTCTTGCAGACCGTCATCAGGTCGGGCTCCACCGTCGCCACGCGACCAATCTCGTCGATGCGCACCTGCCCGCTCAATCCATCGCTGCACAGCACCAGCACGTCGCCGCGGCGCACCTGCTGGGGCGTCAGGTCCACCCTGATCTGCGACTCGGGGCCGGGCGCCTGGAGGAGGATGTTGCGCCGCTCGCTGTGCTCGGCCCCCTCCTCGGTGATCTCGCCCGCCTCGATGAGCTTCTGCATCAGCGACTGGTCCTTCGTGATCTGCAGCGCCACGCCATCGCGTACCAGGTAGGCTCGGCTGTCTCCCACCTGGGCCAGGAAGAGCGTGTCGCCAAGCACGGCGGCCACGGTTGCGGTGGTGCCCATGCCGCGGTATTCGGGATGGTCCAGCGCAAAGGCGTGAATCTGCGCATTGGCCGCCGCGGTGGCCCGCTTGAGGCTCGATGCGTAGCTCTCCTTGTCTGGCGCGTCAGCGCTGGAGAGACTCTCGGTGAGTTCGCGCAGCACCACCTCGATGGCCATCGCGCTCGCGATCTCGCCAGCCGCGGCGCCGCCCATGCCGTCGGCCACCATGAACAGCGAGCCACGGTCGCCCACCTCGTGGGTGCGCACCTCGGGTTGGAGCGTTGCGTTGCCGCGAGTGAGGTCGGCGACGACGAACGCGTCCTCGTTGTGCTCGCGCGTGCGGCCCACGTCGGTGCGGCCGAACACGTGGACGATCACTGGGCTTTTCGGAGCGGTTAACGTCACGCGGCGTGGTAGGAGAGGGTGCCGTCGGGGAGAACGAAGCCGCGCGTCATTGCGCGCAATTCTTGACCATGGTCGCGATCTGCCGCGCCCACGGTGTGGAAGCGCCTTGTTCCTTGATGGTATCGATAATATCACAGGAAAGCTTGTCGTGTCCGAGCATCGCGTGCGCGCTGGCCCGAGCGAGGATCAGG
>JACMOE010000109.1 GCA_014378185.1 Gemmatimonadaceae bacterium
CCGCCACCATCGGCCGGCCGCCTCGACTCGCTCGGCGCACGTGCAGGGCGATAGGTGGATCTGGTGCGCTGGCCTCCACGGCGTTGAGCAGCACGTTGGTGAGGGCGCGTCCCAGGGCATCCACGTGTCCGGACACCATCGGCACGTCGTCGCCCACGTCGATGCTCAACGCCCACTCGGCCGGTACCGCACTCCGGGCCACGCTGCGCGCAAGCTCGCCGAGATCCACTGGGGCACGCGGTCCATCCGGCAGGCGGCCGAACTGCGCGAAGCTCCGGGCCATTTCCTCCAGTCGCTTCGACTCCGCTTCCAGCACGTCGATCGTCTCGCGGAGGGACTCGGGCGCTTCACGCCGCAGCCGAGCGATCGCGAAGCGGATCGGCGTGAGGGGGTTCTTCAGCTCGTGCGCCACCTGCCTGGCCGACTCGCGCATCGCCGTTGCCCGCTCGGCTTCCAGTGCCCTCACGCGACCCTGCCGCAATTCCGTGGACATCTCGCGCATCCGGTTGCGAAGCAGCACGAACTCGGGCGCCCCCTTGCGGGGCGGGCCGTCCGGCAACGGGTCACCGCGCTCGATCGTGGCGGTCCAGCCCACCAGCTCGCTGAGCGGCCGGCTCAGGTTGCGGCTGAGATGATCCGCCACGCGGGATGCCACGAGGGTAAAAAGGAGGCAGGCCAGTAGTGCAACGCCACCTGCCACCACCGGCGCCTTTCGCGTCATGAGAAATTCCATCTGGCGCGCGTGCAGCAGGCCCTCGGCAAGCGATCGCTGATGCGCGTCGAGCGCGCGCCGTTGCGCCACGGTCAGCGGCGCGCGCCGCGCGGCATTCAACGCGCTCGTTCCCGTCTGTGCAATCTGTTCCATCGCGGGGATCGTTCCCAGCAGCGGCAGCGCGCGGATGACCGTGAGCTCCCATGCCGCCGCGAGCACGATCGTTGGGATGAGCGCGAAGCCGAGGAGGATGACGAAGAGACGAGCCCGAAAACCGACCTGCTTCATCGCGATAACATAAGGGAACGGGTCGCTCGCTGCGCTCGCTCGACGGGGGACGGGCCGAGCAGGCCGTCCCCTGTCGTTCCCCCACACAGGGCCCTAGATTACTGATTGGCCATTCAGGGAGGCGCGAGCTCGTACAGCCCGCGGCGCCAGGGGTGACCAGTCAATGACGGTGACGACGTGATCGGTGCCGCCCTGGAAAACTGTGCATCCGCGCAGTGGGGCGAGCCGGTGTACGGGCGCACCGCGCACAACCGCTCCATGCGCGCTGTCCGTGCCAACCGACGTTGTTCGGGTGCACGACGCGATGAGAGCACGGGCTGCCAACGAATGGAAAGCACGCCCGCTCACACGCCATGTGTCAAAGGACGCAAGGGATAGAATGAACTCACGCTCCCCGCGGAACGCGCCCCACACCGGTGCTGCGCTCATCCACCGCGGACCCCAGGCGCTCAGCGCCCCCCGCGCCAGCTCAGCCGGCTATGCGCCACAGATGCACGCACCAAACGCCGCCCTGCTCATCGACTTCGACAACGTCACCATGGGGATCCGCTCCGACCTCGGCAAGGAGCTCCGCACGCTCCTCGGTTCCGAGATCATCAAGGGCAAGGTGGCCGTCCAACGCGCCTACGCGGATTGGCGCCGCTACCCCCAGTACATCGTCCCGCTCGCCGAGTCGTCCATCGACATGATCTTCGCGCCAGCCTACGGCGCGTCGAAGAAGAATGCCACCGACATCCGGCTCGCCGTCGATGCCATCGAGCTCGTGTTCACCCGCCCGGAAATCGGCACGTACATCCTGCTCTCCGGCGACAGCGACTTCGCGAGCCTCGTGAACAAGCTCAAGGAGTACGGCAAGTACGTCATCGGCGTCGGCATCCGCGAGTCGTCGAGCGACTTGCTCGTCATGAACTGCGACGAATACTACAGCTACAACGCGCTCGCCGGCCTCGTGAAGACCGATGACGAACCCGCGAAGAAGTGGGACCCCTGGGAACTCGTCACGGACGCCGTCAGCCGCATGAAGCGCAACGGCGACGTCATGCGCTCGGATCGCCTCAAGCAGGTCATGCAGGAGATTGACAACTCGTTTGACGAGAAGGATCTCGGCATGGCCAAATTTTCGCGCTTCGTGCAGGATGCCGTGCAGCGAGGCCTCCTCTCGGCGACCAAGCTGGAGAACGGCCAGCTCGAGATCGGCCTGCCCAGCGGTGCCAGGGGCGATGCCCGCGCCGCGGAGAATGCGGCCGCGGATGAAGCGGCACGCACTGAAACACCCGCCGCTGCTACCGCCGCCGCCGCTGAAAAGCCCGTCGGCAGTCGCGGACGTCGCGGTCGCCGCGGTCGCGGCCGGGATCGCGATGATCGCCCGCGCGCAGACCGTACGGGCGAGCCGGGGGCCAATGGAGAGGCTGGTGCCGAGGTGGAACCCACCGGCGACGCGCTCAATACCGCGACGGACTCCGTCGAGCCCGAGTCCGCGGTCGTTGCACCGGTCGTTGCACCGGTCGCTGCACCAACCGCACCAGCGCATCGGCCGGAACGCACCGCGCGTCCGGAGCGTGCCCCGCGCAGCGAACCGGCGGAAGCCATCGGCATGTCCGGTGAGCGACTCACCCGCGATGAAGCGTTCGACCTGCTGCGCCGTACCGTGGCCGCACTGACCACGGGTGATGTGGCCGTGCGGGCAAGCGTCGTGCGCGGCAAGGCGCGCGAACTCCTCACGCGTGACAGCGAGAGCCTCAGCGATCGCAACTTCCCGCGCATCCTGAAGGACGCACATGACAATGACGTGATCGACCTTCGCCGTCGCGGTGACGATTTCGAGGTCGCACGCGTGTCCGAGGCGGAATCGGTGGCAGAGCAGCTGGCCAAGACGGCCATCAGCAACGCGCCGGTTCCAGTGGCCACGGCAGCCGTGCCGAGAGGCATGGGGCACCGCGGCGGAGTGAATTCGCGCGGACGTGGAGCCGCGCGACCCGGCGCTCCGTCGGCCGCACTGCTGAGCATCGGCATGGTCGGGCAATCGTCGAGCGCCGCGATTGCGGCGGCCGAACCGGCTGTGGCGTCAGTCCAATTGCCAGTCGCCGACGCTGCTCCCGTATCGACAGATGCGGAGGCATCACCCGTGGTCGCGAAGAGCACCCGGAAGACGGCTGCCAAAAAGAGCGCGGCGGCGAAGTCGCCCGCCGCGAAGGCCCCGGCTGCAAAGCGCCCCGTCGTCAAGGCAACCGCAACGAAGACCAAGGCGGGCGCGGGTGTATCTCCTGCCGCGAAAAAGGCTGTGCCCAAGCCTCGGGCTAAAAAGGCAGTCGCCCGCAACGCATGACACGAGACGCCGCGCCCACCGCGCGGCGTTCTCGTTGGGGTTCGCCGCTTCCAGCCCGGTTCTATGATCGCCCCACCGAGCTGGTCGCGCGCGAGCTGCTGGGCACCGTGGTGCAGTGCACCGCCACCGACGGAGTCATCACCACCGCCCGCATCGTCGAAACCGAAGCGTACCTCGGTCCACACGATCCGGCATGTCACGCGGTGGCCGGCCTCACTCCGCGCACGACGCACCTGTTCGGGCCGCCGGGCAGGGCGTATGTCTACTTCATCTACGGCATGTATTGGTGCTTCAATGCCGTCACCCGTGAGCGTGGCCACGGTGCGGCCGTGTTGATACGCGCCGTGCACCCCATTGACGGCATCGACGTCATGCGCTGCCGTCGCCCCCGCGTGACGCGCGACCGGGATCTCACCAACGGCCCAGGCAAGACGTGCCTCGCCATGGGCATCACCGGCGCCGTGAGCGGCACGTCACTGCGCCACGGACCGATCATCATCCGGACGGGCACTGCCGTCCCCGACAGCGCAGTCGTGGTGACGCCTCGCATCGGCATCACCCGCGCTGCCGACTGGCCGATGCGCTTCCTGGTGCGCGACGACCCTTGCGTCTCCGCCACGCCATCGAGTTTTGCGCGGATGCCCTACCTGCCGTAGTGCACTGCTGCAGCAACGACAAAGGGCCGCCCGACAATCGGACGGCCCTTTCTTGCCTCACGCCAACGACTTACCTGGCGCGGTCGATCGAGCTGCCCACGTTGTAGCGGGCGCCGAACTCCAATGAGTAGTTGAACGGCCGCGAACTGTTGTTGTTCGAGAGGAAGAACGACGACTGCACGGGCGAGGCAGTGGCCTGCGCGAACAGGGACATCGGCCTGAATCGCGCCTGGACGCCCGCGAGGAAGATCGGGGAGAACGCCGCCTTCTTCCTCTGGATGCTGTCCTGCGCAACGAGGTACCGCGCGCTGGTGGTTGTCCCGCTCAGCAGCGCCGTGCCCGCGATCTGGTTGAACGCCAGGCCTGCGCCCGCATACGGATGCAGGTTCCGCGTCTGCGCCGGGAAGATCATGGCGGCCATGGTGAACCGTCGCAGGTTCTTGAGCGACACATCCCTGGTGAAGATGCCGGAGGTATCTCGATCCGTGAATCCGCCCGTCGTCTTCATGAAGGCCTGGTCGAGGCTGAGGTACAGCCCACCGTTCGTCCTGGTGATGAGCCATTCCGCACCAACGAGCGGCGCTCCACTCGACGGAGTGGACGCGGAGGAGTACAGCAACCCGCCACCCTTGACGCCCCAGAACCAGGCATCCTTGAATTGCCGCGCATCCTGGGCCGAACTCGACTGGGCGAGCACGGAGGCCAAGCCGGTGGCGACAGCCAACACACGGAGGAATCGCATAGCTGGAACCTCGAGAAAAGAGAGCATAGCCGCACAACCGACAGCGGTGGCAGGCTCAATGCTGGGACGAAGACAACGCCCCATCCGTCACGAACATGTCGAGAATGGCCCGGGCCGTGGCGAGTGTGTACCATGATTAGGATGGCCGCCAACCAACACACAGAGACCGGACACTCAGATGATCTTGAGTGACCGGCCCACCTTCACGATGGCACGGATGGCTTCGTCCAGGTCATCCCTGGTGTGTGCGGCGGATACCTGGCAGCGAATGCGTGCATGACCCTGTGGCACTACGGGGAAGCCGAACCCCGTGACGAACACACCCTCCGCGAGCAGCAACGCACTCATCTGGATGGCCGTGGACGTCTCGCCGACGATGATCGGCACGATGGGCGTTTCGCCCGCAAGTGGCGTGAAGCCGGCCTCGATGATCTGCTCGCGAAAATAGCGCGCATTGTCGCGGAGGGCCTGCACACGCTCCGGATGCTGCTCGATGAACTCCACCGAGGCCAGCGCGCTGGCGGCCACGGTAGGCGGAAGGGCATTGGAGAACAACTGCGGGCGCGAGCGCTGGGTGAGATAATCACACAGCGCGGCGGAGCCGGCGACGAATCCGCCCGCCGCTCCTCCCAGGGCCTTGCCGAGCGTGGAGGTGATGATGTCCACCTCGCCGAGCATGCCGAAATGCTCTGCCGTGCCTCGGCCCGTCGCGCCAAGCACGCCGGTGGCATGCGAGTCGTCGATCACCAGGATGGCATCGTGGTCACGGCAGATCTGCACCAGGTCGGGCAGCGGCGCGATGGATCCTTCCATGGAGAAGATGCCGTCACTCCACACCATGCGGCGTCGTGCGCCCTTCGCAGTGGCAAGCTTCGCGCGCAGGTCGTCGAGGTCGGCGTGCCGGTAGACAGCGGTCTGGCACTTGGTGATGGACTTCGCCAGGCGAATCGAGTCGATGATGGACGCATGGTTGAGCGCGTCGGAGCACACGAAGTCGCCGTCCTCCACCACCGTGGCCGTGAGTCCCTCGTTCGCGTTCCATGCGGACACGTACGACAGGGACGCCTCGGTTCCCACGAAGCGCGCGAGCGCCACTTCCAGCTCGCGGTGCACCGTGAAGGTGCCGCAGATGAAGCGCACGCTGCCGGTGCCTGCACCAAAACGCCGCAGCCCGTCGATGCCCGCCTCCACCACTGCGGGCTCGGCGCACAGGCCGAGGTAGTTGTTCGACGAGAGGATGAGCACCTCGCCGCGGCCTTCCATCTGCACGCGCGCCGCCTGTGGCGAATCGAGGTAGTTGAGCTGCTTGTACACACGCTCGTCGCGCAGCTGCTGAAGGCGTGCCTCGAGGCTGGACTGAAATTCGGCGTTGATCGACATGCGAACCCCTGTTGAAGTCGGACTCAGGCGAAGAGCCTCACGAGATCTCGAACACGACCTTGCCTGCAGAGCCGCCCTTGATGGCCGCGATGGCGTCGTCGAACCGCTCGAGCGGAAAGCGGTGCGTGATCACGGGTGAAGGATCGAACTGCCCGGACCGGAGAAACTGCGTCATCTGGATCCAGGTGTCGTACATCCGACGTCCCACCACGCCATAGACCGTGATGCCCTTGAAGATGATCTCGGTGGCGAAGTTGACCTCCATGGGACGAGCGGGGATGCCGAGCATCTGGACACGACCACCAACCCGCACGAGTGCGAAGGCCTGATGGATGGCGGAGGGAACGCCAGACATCTCCAGCACCACGTCCACGCCGAGTCCGTTCGTGGCTGACTTCGTCGCCGACTCCGCGTCGCCCGGATGGACGGCGTCGTGTGCACCCATGGTGCGGGCGAGGGCGAGCCGCGTCTCGTTCACGTCGCTGGCGATGATGCGCGACGCGCCCGCCGCCTTGCAGATACCAACGGCGAAGATGCCAATGGGGCCGCAACCGGTCACGAGCACCGTCTTGCCGGACATCTCCGTGCCGACCAGGGCGGTGTGGAACGCGTTGCCCATCGGGTCGTGGATGCCGCCGATCTCGTACGACACCGCGTCGTCCAGGTGCCAGACGTTCGACGCCGGCATCGCGATGTAATCCGCGAAGCATCCGTCGCGATCCACGCCGATGATGCGCGTGTTGGGGCACACGTGCGCGTTGCCCGTACGGCAGAGGTGGCATCGGCCGCAGACGATGTGTCCCTCCGCGGTCACGCGATCGCCCTCGCGCACGTCGGCCACCAGGCTGCCCACCTGCACCACGTCGCCGGCGAATTCGTGTCCAACGGTGAAGGGCGGCCGACAGCGTCCCTGCGCCCAGGCATCCCAGTCGTAGATGTGCACGTCAGTGCCGCATACGCCCGCGCGGCGGACCCTGATCAGCACCTCGTCGTCGCGGATGACGGGACGCGACACGTCGCGCAGCGTGAACCCCGGACCTGCGGTTTCCTTCACCAGCGCTCTCACGTGCGCCTCGCTCGACTCTCGATGTGATCTTCTGCGTCGCGCATCGCGCGCGAGAGGGAAACCTCGCAGGTCACTCGTAGCGATGGTAGTGCGTGGGCATCGCGATGCGGGACATTGGTGAGCGCCATCACAGCGCACCGAAATCGGCGGCCGGAGATCCCAGCCGAGTTCTCAATGAGACGCGCGATTCACTATTGC
>JACMOE010000110.1 GCA_014378185.1 Gemmatimonadaceae bacterium
AGCCGCCCCGCAAACACCTCGTGGTCGGCGAGCGCGATGACGTCTGGTGTGCGGTGCAGGTCGGTAATGCGACGTGCCAGCTCGAGCGACGCGCCGTGCTCCTCGCTCACCACCGCGCCGGTGGCGCGGGAGAAGCTGTCGAGCACCGCTCGCATGGGGACCGCGAGGCTGGCCGCTTCATATACCAGGAGGGTGTCCTTCGTGGTGCGGGACGACTGCGGAGTGTCAGCGCAGCCGGCAGGGATGAGGAGCAGCAGGAGGGCCTTCACGCGATGCATGAGGCGAATCTCGCGGGGGGACCACACCTCCAGCAAGTAGTGCGCGTATCCCCAACGCGCGTCGCTCCCGGCGCACGTCCGGAGAAAAGCGAAACCAACGGCTCTTCCGCACGTATATTGAGCAGCCCTTACCCCCTCCCATGTCCGATCTCGCAATCGATATCCAGAACGTCGCGAAGCGGTACGCGGATCATGTCGCCGTCCGCGACCTGACGCTCGCCGTGCCACGCGGCGCCGTGTACGGCCTGCTCGGCCCCAATGGCGCCGGCAAGACGACCACCATCCGCATGATCCTCAACATCATCCTCCCGGACAGTGGTTCCATCGCGCTGTTCGGCCAGCCTCACCTCACGGCCGGGGCGACGGACCGCATTGGCTACCTGCCGGAGGAGCGCGGCCTCTACAAGAAGATGCAGGTGCGCCGCGTGCTCAAGTTCCTCGCCGAGTTGAAGGGCGTGGACGGCCGCACTGCCGAGAAGCGCATCGATTACTGGATGGAGCGATTCGAGCTCAAGACGGCGGAAAAGGATTGGGGCATGTCGAAGATCGACGAACTGTCGCGCGGTATGCAGCAGAAGGTACAGTTCATCGGCACGCTCATCCACGACCCGGACCTGGTGATTCTCGACGAGCCGTTCTCGGGCCTCGACCCGGTGAATGCCCAGGCGTTGAAGGACACCATCGTGGATCTCAAGGCGCGGGGCAAGACCGTCATCTTCAGCACGCACCTGATGGATAACGCCGAGCGGCTGTGCGATTCCGTGTGCATCATTGCGCATGGAGACAAGGTGCTTGACGGGGCGGTAGCGGCCGTGAAGGCGGCGCACGGCACGCGGGTCGTGGCGTTGTCGGTGGCCAATGAAGCACGGCAGCAGATTGCCCATGTGCTTGCCGACCGGTCGCTGGTGACGCGTGCGGACGACCAGAACCGGTACTACGAAATCGAGCTGGCGCCGGGCGCGGATGCGCAGGTGCTGCTGCGGCGGGTCCTCGAGACTGGCGCGTCGATTCTACGCTTCGAGCTGGTGCAGCCGTCGCTGCATCAGATCTTTCTTGAAAAGGTCGGCGCCACGGGCGTCGAGGAGGGGATGAGTGGCCAAGGTTGATTATCGCAAGCTCGGTGTCGTGTTTCGGCGCGAATACCTCGAGCGGGTGCGATCGAAGTGGTTTCTCGTGGTCACCCTTCTGGGTCCGGTGCTCATGTGCGCCTTGACAATCGGGCCGACATACGCGTCGATGCGCTCCCGCCCAGGGGACGACCTCACGCGAGTCCTCGTGATTGACGCCACCGGCGCCAACCTCGGCGCGCGCGTCGGCGCGGCACTCGGCAAGGCTTTCCCCAAGGCGCCGGCGCCACGCGTGAAGGTCGTGTCGCCGGACCGACTCCTGGTCACGGAGGATGCTGCCGTCGAGGCGGTCGTGAACAAGGAGATCAACGGCTATATCGTGCTGGATTCCAACACGATTGCGAATCGCTCCGTGCTCTATGCAGGCCGCAATGCCGGCTCGATCAGCGACGTCCAGGCATTGATGGCAACGGTGCGACAGCAGGTGCTCGCGCAGCGGCTGGAGCATGAAGGCCTCGATGCCGCACGCGTTACGGCACTGACATCCGAAAAGCTCGAGACGAAAACGGAGAAGATCGGCACGACGGGGCGTGAGAAGGGCAGTGGCGTTGGAAACCTGGTCTTCGGGTATGCCGTGGCCATCCTGCTCTACATGATGATCGCGTTGTACGGGCAGAACATGCTGCGCGGCGTCATGGAAGAAAAGACAACGCGAGTGGCCGAGGTGGTGGTGTCGAGCGTGTCGACGGATACGCTGCTCGCCGGCAAGGTGCTCGGCGTGGGCCTCGTGGCCATTACGCAGGTGCTTGCGTGGGTGGCACTCACCGTCGGCATGCTCGTGTACGTTGCGCCCATCATAATTAGGAAGATGAGCCCGCAGGTCGGTGCCACGGCGGCTGCGTCGCGCGGCCTGCCCGTTGACATTTTCACTGCCTCGCTGCCCACACCAGGTACCGCGCTGATCATCCTCGGCTACTTCGTGCTCGGCTTCATCTTCTATGCGGCGCTGTTTGCGGCCGTAGGTGCCATGGTGAGCAGCCAGGAGGATGTGCAACAGGCGCAGATGCCGGTGATGATCATGCTCATTTCGTCAGTGGTGTTCCTGGGGCCCATCCTCACCAATCCGGGCAGCAACATTGCGCGAGTCATGTCGCTCATCCCGTTCTCCGCGCCGATCCTGATGCCGCTGCGCATGTCGCTCATTCCGGTGCCGTGGTACGAGCTCGCT
>JACMOE010000111.1 GCA_014378185.1 Gemmatimonadaceae bacterium
AGCGGAAGGCCACCAAGGTGTAGTGCAGGTTACCGCAACTGAGTAACCACAGAGGACATAGGGGACACGGAGAATTGCGGGAGATACGTCAGCAGGCGCGCCTTGTCGCTTCGCCGGGTGCATCTGATTGAAGAAGCCCTCTGTGACCTCCGTGTCTCCTGTGCTTAGTGCTGTTCATTCCAGTAACCACCCAGAACGGATATCGTTGATGAAATCGAGAGTGACCGCCGAACTGCTGCTGTTGCTCGCCGCGCCGCGCCTCCTGATATCGCAGGAGCGCGGCGCGATCGTGGTGGGTGAAGCTGTGGCGGGGCTGGATGTCACGGCGCGGGTGCTGGTGATCGGCGCGCATCCGGACGACGAGGATACGCAGCTCATCACGTGGCTGGCGCGCGGCCGGCAGGTACAGACGGGGTATCTCTCGCTCACGCGCGGCGACGGCGGGCAGAACCTCATTGGCAACGAGCTGGGCGTGCAGCTGGGCATGATCCGCACGGAGGAGCTGCTTGCGGCGCGGCGGCTGGATGGCGGGCGGCAGTTCTTCACCCGCGCGTACGATTTCGGTTTTTCCAAGACGGCCGAGGAGACGTACCGGCACTGGCCGAAGGATTCGATTCTTCGTGACGTGGTGGCGGTGGTGCGTGCGTTCCGGCCGCAGGTCATCGTGGCCGTGTTCAGCGGCACGCCGCGCGACGGGCATGGGCATCATCAGGTGTCGGCGATGCTCGCGCGCGAGGCGTTCGATGCCGCGGCGGACACGGTGCGCTTTCCGTCGCGGACGACGCTGGGGCTCGGCGCGTGGACGCCGTCGAAGTTCTATCGTGCGTCGCGGTTCACGCCGGCGGAGGCGACGGTGACGTTCAACGTGGGCGAGCTGAGCACGTTGCGCGGACGGACGTATGCGGAGATCGCGTCGGAGAGCCGGTCGCAGCATCTCTCACAGGGGTTCGGGCAGTTGCAGCGTCGCGGGACGTCGCTGGATTACCTGAAGCTCGAGGTGTCTCGCGTGGGTTCGGTGCTCGCTCCCGAGGCCTCACCGCTTCAGGATATCGCCTCGGACTGGTCGCGTTTTGGCGGTGGCGCGTTGCCCATGGCAGCGGCGGGTGCGCGAGCGTCGCTGGATTCGCTGCCTGGGGCGATCGCCGCGGTGCGTGCGGTGGAGAATCTCGCGGCGCCGGCGTCGATGGTTTCGCCACTCGCGAGGGTCGTGCGGCTGTTGACGACGGCGCGTCATGCCCTGCCCTGCGAGCCCGGGACGCTGGACGCCAACTGTCGGGGCGTCACTGGCGACCTGGCGGTGTCGCTCGAGACGGCGGAATTTCGTGCGACCGCGGCGCTGCTTGCATCGGCGGGAGTGCTGGTGCAAGCCACCGCGCCGCGCGAGCTGGTGGCCGTGCGCGACACGCTGCCCGTCACGATCTCGGTGTACAACCAGGGGCGGTCGGACGTGGTGCTCGAGGCCGCGACCGCCGATGCGGGGGCGGGCGCGTCCCATATGGCGGACCGCGGTGCGAACGTCGTGGCGCCCGACAGTGCAGGGCAACTGGTGGTCCGGCTCGTTCCGCTTGCGCCGAGTGTGCCGTGGTGGCTGTCGATGCCGTATCGTGGCGACGTGTTTTCACTACCCCCTGCGTCGAGCGCGGCGGGGCTGAACGTGGGAATCGGCGAAGATCGCGTGGCGGACACGCGTGTGCGCGTGGATCTGCGAATTGCGGGAGTTGCCGTGCGTGTCGACGCGGGCCCGGTGGTGTATCGCTATGCTGATCCGGCACGCGGCGAATTGCGTCGTCCGGTGTCGGTGGTACCGGCCCTCAGTGTGCTGCTGGATGACGAGGTGGAGTACGCGCGCGCGAACGTGCCGCTGGTGCGGAGCTGGAATGTGCGGTTGCACAACGCCAGCGCGTCGCCGCGTGGGGTGTCCGTGAGCCTGACGGTGCCTGTACAGCTCACGGTGGATTCGCTGGTGAAGCGTGTCACGATGCAGCCGTTCAGCGACGCGGTGGTGACGTTTCGCGCACGTGGGTCGCTGCCGGTTGGGCGACAC
>JACMOE010000112.1 GCA_014378185.1 Gemmatimonadaceae bacterium
TCGGCCCCCGAGAAGCCCGGCGTGCCGCGCGCAATGGTGCGCGGATTGACGTCGGGAGCCAGCGGCACCTTCTTCATGTGCACGGCCAGAATCTTCTCACGGCCCTCGATGTCGGGACGGCCGACGACGACCTGCCGGTCGAAGCGGCCCGGACGCAGCTGCGCGGGATCGAGCACGTCAGGACGGTTCGTGGCCGCAATGAGGATGACGCCCTCGTTCGACTCGAAGCCGTCCATCTCGACGAGCAGCTGGTTCAGCGTCTGCTCGCGCTCGTCGTGGCCGCCACCGAGGCCCGCGCCACGGTGACGCCCCACGGCGTCGATCTCATCGATGAAGGTAATGCATGGCGCGTGCGCCTTGCCCTGCTCGAAGAGGTCGCGCACGCGGCTCGCGCCGACGCCAACGAACATCTCGACGAAATCGGAGCCGGACATCGAGAAGAAGGGACGCGCCGCCTCGCCAGCCACCGCGCGGGCCAGCAGCGTCTTGCCCGTGCCGGGCGGACCCACCAGCAGGCACCCCTTTGGCAAGCGGCCGCCCAGCTTGGTGTACTTCTGTGGATCCTTGGGGAACTCGATGATCTCCTCGAGTTCCTGCTTGGCCTCATCGGCGCCCGCCACGTCGGCGAACGTGACCTTCGGCGTGTCGCCCGTGAGCATCTTTGCCTTCGACTTGCCGAAGGAGAATGCCTTGTTGCCCCCCGCCTGCATCTGGCGGAACAGGAACAGGTAGAAGCCGATCAGCAGCAGCCAGGGCAGGAAATTGATCACCCACGCCATCACGCTCGGCTTGGGATCCTGTGACGTGATCTGCACGCCCTTCGCCATGAGCAGCTCGATCTCCTGCGGCGAGTTCGCCGCAGGCAGCTGGATCGTGAACTTCTTGACCGAATTGTTCGCGATCCGCTTCGCTTCCTTGAAGGTGCCGAGGACGTTCTTGCCTCCCTGCACCGTCACCTCGGCGATATTGCCGCTCTCGAGCTGTTGCCGGTAGAAGTCATAACGGATCTCGGTCGCCGCGTCGGCGCGCTGGCCACTCAACTGCATGAGTGCCACCGGAATCAGGATGATGAGGATCCAGAACGAGAGCGTCTTGGAGAATCGCCCCCAGTTGAATCCGTTGCTGCCGTTTTTCGGCGGAGTTGTAACAGGCATTACAGCAGGCTCGCGATGTATGGCAAATGCCGGAAACTTTCGGCGTGATCCAACCCGTAACCAACCAGGAACTCGTGTGGTGCGTCGTACCCGATGAACTTCGTTTCGTGCTTGAGCTCGTCCGCAATGTGCTTGTGCAGCAGTGCGCAGATTTCCAGTGAACGCGGATTTCGTGCCTCGAGCAACTCCATCAACCGGTTGAGCGTGCGCCCCGTGTCGACGATGTCTTCCACCAGCAGAATGTGCTTGCCCTCCAGCTTCGTCTCCGGATCATACACCAACCGGACATTTCCGGTCGACACCATTCCCTCGCCGTAGCTCGAGGCCACCAGAAAGTCGACATGCAGCGGGCGATTGATCTGGCGCACGAGGTCGCTGAGAAATATAAAGCTCCCCTTCAGGAGACCCAATACCAGTAGCTCGCCATCCGGGTACGTCGCGGTGATCAGCGCACCGAGCTCCTGCACACGCTTCGCGATGTCGGACGCATCGTACACGATACGCTTCAGGGTCCGGCCTTCCAGCCGCGGGTCAGCGATCGATTCGTTCACAGACATAATGTCGAACCGGCCTCCCGGACCGAACGGTTGCCGCGTCGCTGCGGCGCACTCCTGGGATCCATACGACCTGCTCGTCGGCCACCACCACCGGCCAGCCCACCCGATCCGCGCCCGTGACGCCCACATCCGATAAGTAGCGTGTGACACGCCGGCGCGGTTGGCCCGCGGCTGGCTCGAGACGATCGCCGGCTTGCCAGGTGCGCACGACACCGGTCGTTGATCCAGCAATCGACGCCGACCACAAGGACGACGGCATCGCCTGCGCACTCACACGAAAGCGGAAGCCCCCCCATTCCAGCGAGCCATCCACCGGCAGCATCTGAAGAGGAGCGACCCGCACGACCGACACCTTCCTCAGAATGTATTCGTCGTGAGCCGCCTCGAGAGTCCACCCACCCGACAAAGGAATGCACCCCCTCCGCGGTTCCCCGATGACAAACGCGGAGATGCGCCGTGTCCCTCGCCAATCCAGCGCAAGACCCGCCCGCGCTGCCAGCGCAGCCCACAGCAAGGCAAGCGACTCGCGATCATATCCCTTCAAGTCACTGGCTGCCACCACAAGGCGATGCGCGTCGAGGCGCGGACAGACCACACGGTCGACGAAGGCATCCACGTCGAGCCGGAGCCGCGCCGACTGGCGCGCCGCATCGAGGAGCTGGGCATCCAGACCTGGCGACACGGCGCGAAGTGCTGGCAGCAGGTCGTGCCGCACGCGGTTCCTCGCGTGCGCCCGCGACTGGTTGCTTGGATCATTCACCCAGGTCACGGACGCAGCGCCGGCGTAGTCCTCCAGCATTCCGCGGCGCAGCGTCACGAACGGACGCATGACGCTTCCCTCGGCGTACAGCGCCGCAATGCCGCGCGCACCGGTGCCACGCATGATCCGCATCAGCACGGTCTCGATCTGGTCATCCTCGGTATGAGCGGTGACGA
>JACMOE010000012.1 GCA_014378185.1 Gemmatimonadaceae bacterium
GATACGGTGTCGCCCCGCCCCAGCGCGCCCAGCGTGCCGTCGCCCCAGCAGTACACCACGCCATTGGTGCGAACGGCGCAGCTGTGCGTGGCGCCCGCGCCCACATCCAGGAACTGGAGCGATGGGGCCACGGCTATCGGGATTCGCACGAATGGCTCTCCCTCCGTCGCCGTCTGGAACTGCAGGTTTTCGCCCCAGCAATAGAGCCCCTGTTCCGTGGTGATTGCGCACGTGTGACGCTGCCCCGCACTCACGGATGAGAATCGCCGTGCGGACGCTACCGCGCGTGGGCCTCCCTCGCACTCGCTGGAGGGTCGTCCGCACTTGCCGCGCGCCGTGCCTGTTCCAAGCTGCAAGATCCTGGGCGACCGTTCGTAGCGGGCAGCGTGCCATGCGTGATGAAGCGGGTGAGGATGGGCGAGCGACGGCATACCACTCGCGCCGGAAGCTCGACGCCGCGCGATCTCCGCGCTAGCGTGCTGCACATGCTCCTTCATGGAAAGATGGCACCGTGACGCAGGAAGATCACCGTCGGACGCGCCGCGACATCCGCGCGGCAATCATCTTCGGCATCGTGGCGGCCAGCCTCGAGCTCGGCGCCCTGCTCTACTTCTTCCGCTAGCGGCGCGCTGGTCGTCATGTGGCTCCTGGGACGGTATCGAATCACCCTCACCGTGGCGCCAGTGGTTCGGCCCGCGGTCGCGACGGTCCGGGAGATCATCCTGAGCGACCCCTGAGGGTGCAGGCATGGTTGCACTTGTATCTTTCATGGAAATGCAGCAGTCTTGAGGATGCTGTGGGCGGCCCCGTGGGGGTTGTCGCCCATCCCCCGCCAACGCCGCACCCGCCGGCCCTACCGCCGACCCCGCTGCGCTCCGCCGCTCGTTTGTTCGCGTGCTCGACGATGAGCGCGTGCGTGTTCGCGTTTCCGGCACGCGCAGATGACTGCGCGGTGATCGAATCGCGTTCGTCGCTCGCGGCGCTGGCGGGTGCGCGCATCAGCAGCCTCGACGTCGTGCCCGACGGCCCCACGCTCGTTGGCCCGGCGCGGATGTTCGGCGCGCTGCATCCGGTGTCGCGGGAGGCCGTCATCCGCCGGCAATTGTTGTTTGCCGTGGGTGACACGGTGGACACGCTGCTCGTTGGCGAGACGATGCGTCGGCTGCGAGCCCAGCGCCTCTTTTCCGATGCCGTGATCGTGGCCACGCATTGCGATGGGACGGGCGGCGTGGGGCTGTCGATCCGCACCCGCGACACATGGACGCTGCGGCCAACCGCTCGGCTGCGCTCCGCCAGCCAGCTCTCGATCGGCGTTGAAGAGCGCAACTTTCTGGGCACGGGCCGGTCCATCGCGCTCACGCGTGAGATGACGTTGCGCGGCAACGGCGCCGCGGTTGCGCTCACGGATCCGTTCATCCTCGGGTCGAGCGTGGCGGGAAACATTCGCGTCGCGAATCTCGCGGGCACGCACACGCTGCGGCTGGGGCTCCGGCGGCACGAATACAGCCTGTACGACAACTGGCGCGTCGAGGGCAACCTCGCGCGCTTGTCGTATGGCGACACCGTGGTGGCGGACAAGTCGCTGCACACGGTGAGCGCCATGACGATGGTGGGGCGCCGAATCGGCTCCAGCGAGTCCGGCGTGGTGATGGCATTGGCCGGCGTGGAGTTCGATAGCGCGGCGAGCATCTCCGTATCGCGGCGGGCGAACGTGCTGCCGGGCGCGCCCCATGTGCGGAGCTTCCTTGGTGTCCACCTTGGGCTCCAGCGGCGCACCGTCCAGTTCGACAGTGCCAGCTGGATCGTGCCCGGCCGAGGATTTCTCGACGTGCCCATGGGCTGGGAGGGCGAGGGAGTGGTGGCCGTGGGCGACGAGCGCGCCGCCGGGTCCGCGACGCTCAAGTACGACGGCTGGCTGGGACACGTGTGGATGCCCCCCCGAGTAGAAATCCTGATGGTGGACGGCTGGGCCTCCGCGTACCTCGGGCGCGGCGTGGACCGCAACCAGATCTCGCGTGCGTCGCTCTCCTATTACTCGAAGGCTGCCCGCGGGATGTGGGGATTGCGGGTGACTGCGGAACAACTCTCGGAGCTCGATCCGGACCGGCGTGGGCTGTCGCTGATGCCGCTCGCGGATTACACAGCCCCGCTGTTGGGCTACCGCGTCACTCGGGGCGGCCAGTCGATCGCCGCGTCCATCGACCGCGACGTTCGCGTAGCGCAAGTGGGGGCAGCGTCCGTGCTCAACCTGGGTGGGTTCCTGGCCACGTCCTACCGGTGGAGAGTGGATGACCTGGCAGGCAAGGACCTCAAGGCGGGCATCGTTGGCGCGCGGCTGCGCATCCTGTCCGCGAATGGAACCGTCAGCAGCGTTCGCCTGGACGTCGGCTACCCGGTGATCCGCAGCGCCGTCCTGTCCAGCAGACCGTTCGTGGTGCTCACCTATGGCACCCTGTTCGATGCCAGCCGACAGCGCGACGGCCGCCGCGCCTACTGAGCACGCCGGTGGGGCGCGCAGTCACGCAATTGGCGCTGTCAGTGGGAACTCTTCGCGGCGGAGCGAACTTTGCCAGTGGGATGTTGTCTCCCCCTCGCATTTCTCCACCAGCGCAGGTAATTGCATGACGACCATCGCAGCTCCGATGGCGACACAGGGTATCTCGCCATCACGCGTGGCCGACGCAGAGGCATCGCTTGCGCGCGCTCGCGCGCACACGCTCGCGATCATTGCACCGCTCACCGATGAGGACGTGGCCACGCAGCACGACCCCCTCATGAGCCCCATCCTCTGGGACCTCGGCCACATTGCGGCGTTCGAGGAGCTGTGGCTGCATCAGAACATGAGCGGCCCCATTCGATTTGCAGAGATGCCGGGCACGTACAATCCGTTCGAGCATCCTCGCGCCACACGTGGTGCGCTGCCACTCCCCACGCTCGACGGTCAGCGTGCGGAGCTTGCGCGCGTCCGGACGGCAACGCTGGGCATTCTCGATGATGCCGTCTTCGACGCGCGCTCCCCATTGCTCCGGGATGCTTACGTCGTCAACATGGTGGCGCAGCACGAATGGCAGCACCAGGAGACCATGCTCCAGACGTTGCAGCTGAAGCAGGGTACCCCGTATGCAGCACGTCCTGCCTGGTCGTTGCCCCGGGGATCAGGGCCCGCGACGGATGGTGCAATGGTCCTGTGCGAGGGTGGCCGTGTGCGCATCGGAACTGATGATCGCACGGCGAGCTACGACAACGAGCGGCCGGCGCACGAGATGTCGCTGGCGCCCTTTTCCATCGATGTCACTCCGGTGACCAATGCGGCATACCGGCGCTTCGTGGATGACGGCGGATACGACGAGCGGTCGCACTGGAGCGAGGCTGGCTGGCAGTGGCGGTGCGACACGGGCATTCGCGCGCCCAAGCACTGGGAGCGCAACGCGGATGGTGCATGGAGCGTCCGTCGCATGGACTGCGTGGAGGCACTCGATCCGCTGCGTCCGGTGTGTCATGTGTGCTACCACGAGGCGGAGGCGTTCGCGCGATCGGTGGGCAAGCGGCTTCCCACCGAAGCGGAGTGGGAGGCAGCGGCAACGTGGAATCCGGAGCGAGGAGCCGCGCAGCGCTTTCCCTGGGGTAACGAGCCACTGTCGCACGCCTTGGCCAATGTGGACCAGCTCTCGTTCGGCACAGCGCAGGTGCACGCCTACGCTCGCAACGTGTCTCCCATTGGCTGCTACGGGATGATTGGCGACGTGTGGGAGTGGACATCGAGTGACTTCGCGGGCTACCCGGGGTTCGCCGCATTTCCGTATCCGGAGTACTCCGAGGTGTTCTTCGGACCGGACTACAAGGTGCTGCGCGGGGGATCGTGGGCCACGAGCGCCGACGTCGCGCGCGCGACGTTCCGGAACTGGGACTATGCCATTCGTCGCCAGATTTTCGCTGGCTTCCGCTGCGCGCGCGATGCCTGAGCGCGCAGCTGCCGAGGTCCAGGGGGCGGAAGACTCGCGCGCCCGCATGATGGAAGACGTGCGCGCCGGGCTCTGCGGGTCGGGCCAGAAGGAGCTGCCGCCCACGTACTTCTACGACGAGCGGGGCTCGCGGCTGTTCGATGAGATCACGCGACTGCCGGAGTATTACGCCACGCGCGCCGAACATGCGCTGCTTGAAGCGCGTGCGGAGGAGATCATCCAGCTGACCGGGGCGCGCGCGCTGGCTGAACTGGGCGCGGGCACCGCGACCAAGTCACGCACCCTGTTGCGTGCGCTCACGGCGCGCGGTCCGGCGCAATACCTGCCGCTGGACGTGGACGGTGAGACGCTCGCCGCCACGGCCGCGGCGTTGCGCGAGGAATTTCCGGCGCTCGACGTGATTCCCGTCGTCGCCGACATGCGGGACGATGTCGCGGTGCCCCGCACGCGGCATCCCTTGCTTTACGCGTTTCTCGGCAGCACCATTGGCAACTTCGAACCGAATGCGGCGCGCGGACTGCTCCGCCGCATCCGGGCCACACTTCGCCCCACGGACCGCCTGCTGCTTGGCGTGGACCTCATCAAGGATGCGAGCGTGCTGCATGCAGCGTACAACGATGCGCGCGGCGTGACGGCGGACTTCAACCTGAACGTGCTGCGCGTGCTCAATCGTGAGCTCGGTGCGGATTTCGAGCTCGATCAATTCGTCCACCGCGCCTTCTACGACGCTGACCTTTCGCGCATCGAGATGCACCTCGTTTCCCAGCGCGACCAGCGGGTCTGCGTACCGAGTGTCGGCGACGTGCACATCGCGCGCGGTGAATCCATCCGCACCGAGATCAGCGCGAAGTTCGACCACCATTCCACGGCGGCCATGCTCGAGACGGCAGGCTTCCGCATGACGGAGTGGATGACGAGCCCCGAAGCGCTCGTGGCGCTCGCGATCGCGGAACCAATCGCATGACGTCATCGCGTGATGCCCGCGCGGTCTGGGTGCAGGACTACTTGCGCACGCACTGTTTCCGCGACGCTCCGTCCGGTCCCGCGCGGCTCACGTTTGGAGCGGAGCTGGAGCTGCTCGCATTCGACAAGGCCAGCCTGCAGGTGGCGCCGATCGTGGCGCGCGACGCGCTGGGCTGCTCCATCGATGCCGTGCGCAGCGTGGGGCGCGAGCTCGGCTGGCGTGAAACCATTTCGGACAAGGGGGTGCCGCTGTTCACCGGCGGCAACGGTGGCACCCTCACCTTCGAACCCGGTGGGCAACTCGAGTATGCCACCGGTGTGCATCATGCCGCCCACGATGTGCTGGCGGAACTGCAACAGGTCGAGACTCGCCTGCGGGAGCACGCTGATCACATCGGGATCATGCTCGTGGCATGCGGCGTGGACCCGTACAACGGTGCGGAGGGCGCGCCACTGCAGCTCGGCGCAACGCGCTATCGCCGGATGTCGCAGTATTTTGCGTCCATCGGGCCGGAGGGGGCGCGCATGATGCGGCAGACGGCCAGCCTGCAGTTGAACATCGGCGGCTTTGCCACCGTGGACCGCTGGGCCGCAGCCAATGCCATCGCGCCGTGGGTCATTGCGCTGTCGGCCACCTCGCCCCGCTACGCCGGTGCGGATACCGGATGTGCGAGCTACCGCTCGGAGACGTGGCGTGGCGTGGATTCGCTGCGGACAGGCCTCTTCAATGGCGCGGACGCCGTCAGCGACTACGCGACCTTCGCGCTGCACGCACCGGCATTCCTGCTTGACGCGGCCGCACCGCCGCTGGCGGAACTCCCCGAGCAATACATGAACCAGGCGAATCTCGCGGCGCACCTGGGCACATTGTTCCCCGAGGTTCGCCCGCGCGGCTATCTCGAGGTGCGTTCGCCGGATGCCGGCGACCACGAGCAGCGATGCGCGTCGATGGCATTCGTGGCGGGCATCCTGGGTGACGACCTGGCCGCTCGCGAGGCGCTCGCGCTCGTCGGGCCAGCAGACGCCGAACTGCTTGCCTGCGCAGGCCGTGATGGCATGCGGAACGCTCGCATCGCTGCGGCGGCGGGTGACCTCGTGCGAATCGGCGCGGAAGGAGCGGAGCGGCTCGGACGCAACATCGTCTCGGAGGAGCTGCTCGGCTCACTACGTGCACTGGCAGAGGTTCAAGCCGGCCGCTAGCGGACGCTGCCGTGTGTGTCCAATTTTTCACAAGGACGACGTGACGCTCGCAATCCCGCACGACCAGGCCGCGCCCACGGATGCGGCGCTGTCGCTCGCTCGTGACGCATCGCGGTCTGCAGGGTTGTTCACCGGCGCTGGTGCCACGCGCGAGGAATTCCGATGTCATGACTGGAGTGTGTGCGGACTCGGTCCCCAGGCACAGTGGTCCCCCGCGCTCAGCTCCAGCGTGCTGCACATCCTGTGGTCTGCGTTTCCCAATCTCGTGCTGTGGGGCCCGGATCTCCTGGTACTCTACAATGACGCCTACCTCGACCTGATCGGGGTTGGCAAGGTGGCCGGACTCGGCCTTCCGGCGCGCGACGTGGCACCGCGCATCTGGGCACTCGTGTCGCCGGTGTATTCGCGAGTGCTCGCCGGCGAGACGCTGTCGCACGATGATGCCGAGCTCACCGTCTGCCGGAAGGGAGGCGAGGAGACGATCCGGCGCACATTGTCCTTCGCGCCCGTGCAGGACGAAGCCGGCAACGTACGGGGCGTGCTCGTGACCTTGTTCCACTCCGACCACTTGGTGCCCGACCGCGGGAACTGATCGCCGCAGCGCCAGCGTCGCTGGCGCGGCTTCTGCCTTCCTGAGGCCATCTCGCATCGGCCATCGCCCAGGAGGAACGATCATGGCGCGAACAGACAATCCTTACGCCCGCACGTCGGCGAC
>JACMOE010000113.1 GCA_014378185.1 Gemmatimonadaceae bacterium
CCCCGGCGCGGTGAACCCCGACGCACCCGACATCGTGTGGCAGAGCGCACACGTCACCCCCACCTTTGCTCCCTTCGGCGCCATGCCGGCAATGGCCCCGGCCTTCACGAGCGCGAGTGTCACCGCGGGGTCATTGAGCAGCGCCGAGGAGCGACCGGAAGGATCGGCGCGGAGCTGCTCAACGAGCGCGCGCTGTGTTGCCGCGTCGATGGCGTCCACGTCGACCTGCAATCCGAGCGAGAGTGCCTGCATCGGGGTCACTCGCGCTGCCTCGATGCCTGCCGGAAGTCTGACGGCATCGGTCCAGAAGCCCTCGTTCCCGAACGTTTCGTTGCGGAAGACATCGCGGCCAAGAGTGACGTCCCCGTCCTGGCGCGCCGGGAGCACCGGTCCCTGATCGGACGGGCCTTCGGATTCGGCTGCACCGGCTGGCACCGACATGCCACCTGGATTCATGCATGCCGACATCAACGCAACAACGGCAGCCGCACAGCACGATCCAACCATGCGACGGGCGGTAGGTGGAATCATCATCGGGACCGGTCCTGAAGAGAAGTGGGGCGTCCTGGCATCTGGGCGCCGGTCCCTGTCGCATACGATGCGCCACGCCTCATGTCGCACCGGGATCGAGGCCCACACTCCTCGATTCCAACGAGCCCATCCGACTGTTGGGTCAAACGCGTTCATCTGCCATGCAATCGACCCGCATGGCATCCAGCTCCCGCACGCTAGCGCCGGGAGGCTGGATCAATCGATTGCGGGAACTTCACGACGAGATCAAGCTGTCGGGACTGTCATGCGAGCGTGGCGCGCTGCACGCGGAGAATCAGCGCGCACCACGACCGAGCAGCTCACCCTCGCGCTCACCGAGGTACCAATGGCCGCGTAGCGGCGACAGCGAGCTGGGGACTTTCTCGAACAACACCAGGGTGAGGATGCCGGAGGGCGTACGCCCCTGGAGTACAATGTCGGTCTCGGTCGCGTCCACCATCATGGGCTGCTCGGCGCGATCACCCGGTAGCGTGAAGGTCGCGAACAGCTTGCCGAGTGAATCCGAGAGGGTCACCTGGTTGGGCATACCCCAGGTGCGAGACGCTTCGAACTGGTAAATCGCGATCGTGCGCAGGACGGCTGCCTCTTCCACGGGCTGCACGGCCAGCCGGACGACATTCGACGCGATGGTACGCTGGGCCTGGGCGGGGCTGAGGGCGACGACCAGGGAAAGTGCTGCTGCGGCGAACGAGAGGCGTGCGGACGTGGACGTGTGCATGGACTGCTCCGGTCAGGGTGATGTGAACGAGAGTTATCCATCTCGTTCGCCGGAGTCCAAGACATGTTTGGTACCCGCTGGTACCTTCAAGGTATGACAACCAACCAGCGTCAGGTTGGCGTGCCGAACCCCTTTCGCGTCATCACGCCCCAGTCCTCCGAACCGCTGAGGAACTTCCAGAAGGCCTGCAACCGGAACCAGACGGTGAGCTGACGGTAACCGATGCCTTCGATGGCGCCGAAGAGCAGGAGCCAGAGCAGGTCAGTGCGGCGGTGGTAGCGACGGAAGCTCACCTCTTCCAGCACGATGGCCCAGAACGACAGCAGCGTGCCGTAACCCACCGCGCATGCCAGGAAGAGGAGGGCGAACCGCGTGTCGATGGCACCGATGGCAAAGCCAACGCCTGTCATGACGTAGCCGAGCAGCTCCACCAGTGGCGCGAGCATCTCGCCGAAGAAGAAGTACGGAATGGCCACCATGCCCATCACGCCGTACTTCCGGTTGAACAGCAGGTCGCGATGCGTGATCATGGTGCCGATGAGGCCGCGATGCCATCGCTCACGTTGCCGCGACAGCACCTTCCTGTCGCTCGGCACCTCGGTCCATGCCACGGGATCCGGAATGAAGGGCAGCTCGGCCTTGATGCGATTCTCGTAGAGGTAGCGCTGCAGGCGCACGACGAGATCCATGTCCTCGGTCACGTTGCCGGTCTTGTAGCCGCCGATCGCGATGAGGTACTCGAGCTTGAACAGTCCGAAGGCACCGGAGATGATGAGGCTGCCACCAAGCGTGTTCCAGCCGAGGCGACCGAAGAGGAACGCGCGCAGGTATTCCACCACCTGGCAGCCGGTGAGCCACACGGGATCGACGCGAGGGTCCACCACGCGTCCCATGCGCACGACGCATCCATTGGCCACGCGCAGCGTGCCGCCTACCGCCGCGACGGGTGTCCCGAGCAGGAAGGGGCGCGCCAGTCGCATCAGGGCGTCCGGCTCGATGAGCGTGTCCGCGTCCACCGACACCACGTAGGGATGTCGCGCCGCGTTCATGCCCGCGTTCAGGGAATCGGCCTTGCCGCCATTCTCCTTGTCGATCACCACGAGTCGCGAGTGCTTCCTGGAGCGGTACACGGCGCGAATGGGCTTCGTCGCCAGCGGTCGGCGATAGGCCGGGGGCACCTCGTAGAGGTCGAATTCGCGGGTCAGCACCTCCACCGTGCGATCGCGCGAGCCATCGTTCACCAGGATGACCTCGAAGCGCGGGTACTCCAGCGTGAGGAAGGACAGCGTGCTGGCCGCGATCGTGACTTCCTCGTTGTAGGCCGGCACGAGGATGCTGAGCGGCGGCAAGGCATCGGAGGCGAGCAGCCGGCTCAGTTGTTCGTCGTCGGAGATGCGCCAGTGCTTCCAGAGTTCCGGAATGGAGAGCAGCAGCAGCAGCGCGTAGAAGGAATTGAGCAGCAGGAAGTACACGAGGACGGCATGGTCGGCCCACCAGAGGGTGCGATGCAGCACGCTGGTCAGTTGGGGCGTGATCATCAGCCTTCCACCATGTCGAGCAGGGCGCCATCACCCAGTCCCGCGATGAGCGTGGCCATGTCGGCCACGTAGGGATCGACGTCGGAACGCAGCGCACGGACGGCGGTGCGGCCTGGTTCGCCGAGCTGCGTGAGGGCGAGCGTAGCGCGAAAGCGCACCGCCCACGATTCGTCGTGCACCACTTGCATGAGCGCGGGAATGGCGCTGCCGGAAGCCAGGTCGCCGAGGCCGTGCGCCGCGGCGGCCCGCACCTCCGGGTCGGCGTCGTGCAGCATCTCGAGGAGGATGTCGGCTGAGCGCTTGCGTGGCACGCGTCGAATCGCCTGCGCCACCGCTTCGCGTACGTGCGGCTCCGGATGCTCCGCCAGCGTCGCGACGCGCTCGAGCGCGAGCGGCAGTTCGAGCACGCCGGCGAGTTCTGCCCAGCGCGCGAGTGCGTGCGGTGGTGCACCGGACACGAGACGGATGACGAGGGCCGGCTCCACGAGTGAACGCATCTCCCGGAGAGAGCCGTGAAGATAGCGGACCACCGTGCTGGGCAGCGTGGCAAGTCGATCGAGCACGCGCGCCACCAGCGCCTCATCCGCCACGCGTGGCAGGGCGTTGATGGCGGCAATGGCGACGGCCGGACGCGCATCATTCAGCAGTGCTTCCAGCACCGCCGCATCCGCGGGGAGACCAGCGAGCGCAAGACAGCGTGCCGCTTCCAGCCGCCGTCCCCACTGCCTGGAGGCAGCGTGTCCGATGGCGCGGCGCACCCACGGCTCCTCGCGCAGCGCGAGCGCGAGCTCGGTGCGATAGCCGTCGGGAATGGCAGTGCGGGCGAGATTTCCAGCGACGCCCAGTGCCGAATGCCCCGGGAGATAGCGCAGCGCCGCGACAAATTCGTGCACGGTACCCGCACCAGCGAGCCACTTGCCGAGGGGCTCGTACAAGCCACTCAGCGTAGCGTTCACCGAGATGGCGTGAATGCGGTGGACCTGCTGCCGCACGCCAAGAAAGATCATGAGCAGCACGAGGAACGCCCCCTGCACCAGCCCGATCACCGCCAGGACGGCGAGAGCCGTCATCCGGCGCGTGTGCGCTCGCGCCACACCGCCAGCTTGGCCATGAGCACGCGAAGGCTGATTGGCTTGCTCAGGTAGTCGAGCGCCCCGCCCTGCAGCGCGCGCAACTGGTCCTGTTCACTCGTGTGCAGCGAAACGAAGACGACGTGAAACGCACCGGGTCGCTCGAGGCGGAGCCGTTCGTGCAGCGAGTGGCCGTCCATGCCGGGAAGGTCCACGTCGAGCAGTATGATGGGCGGTCGGCCGCTCACCCGGATCTCGAGCAGCGCAGCGAGCGCCTCCGGACCCGTGGCATACGACCGGTGCGACAGCCCCTTCGCGTCCAGCGCGAAGGCGATCATCTCCGACAACGCGGCATCGTCTTCCACCACGATCACGTCCGGCACGATGTCGTCGCTGGACGTGTCCCACACGCGCACGCACACCCGCGCGTCACGCGCAGCGCGATAAGCGTCGTTGGCTGCGGTGATCAATGCGCGCGAGGTGGCCTGCGGAACCGCGAGCGTATCCGCGATGCCCGCGCGCCAACGGCAATTGCTCTTGTCCGGGCCGGCGACGAGCGTGTCCATGAGCGAGGCGGCCTCGTTGGCGAGCATCGGCAACGCCAGTAGCAGCTCGTGCTCGTCCGAGAGGCCGGCACTCCCGCCGGCGTCGCGCGCCGCACGCGCCAGGCGCAGGCATTCCGACTGCCATTCCTGCTGCTCCTCACCCGATGGCGACGCCTCTTGCGGACGCACCGTCACGACGCTCCAGTGGGCCTCTCCACGGTTGCCGAGATGGGCGTCGAGATCCTGGAGCGTGCGCGCGGGCAACGGCAGGCCGCTCGTGGGATGCAGGTCCGTGGCCGTCCGCCGGTCGCGGCGCTGCTTGAGAAGCTGGAGCATGCGGCGCTGGAATTCCGGCGGCACCACCGGCTTGAACATGTAATCATCGGCCCCGGCGTCGAAGGCCCGCTCGCGCGCATCCTGGTCGGTGCGTCCACTCAGCATGAGCACCGGCACGTCCGCCAGCCGCGGGTCGGCGCGCATCACCCGCAGCAGGTCGATGCCATTCGCGTCCGGCATCTCCACATCGAGCACTACGAGGGCGGCATCCGTCGTGGTCAGTGCCTCGCGAAATTCCGTCCCGTTCGATGCCACCGCCACCTGCACGCCCTCCTGTTCGGCGAGCGTGCGCAGGAGCAGGAGCATCATCGGATCGTCGTCGACCAGGAGCACTGTCGCCTTCCCCTCGCTCGGGCTTCCGGAGCGCGTGTCCAGCTGGTCGAGGATCTCGCTCGCGACGGTGGCGACATCGAGTATCGCCGCCGCTCCCAGCGCCGTGGATGTCTCGTGTGACGACGCGTCGCGCAGGAGCACGAACGGCGCACCGTGGAACTCCGGACCGATAACCACTGAAGCCATGGCCTCCATGGTAACGACCCCCCAGGGCGCTGCATCCGCCGACGTTTGCGGGCCGAGGCCGGCTCCCATCTGCTCCACAGCGTATCCGCGGTGCACGCCCTCGGCCACGAGCCGTTCCGCGACACCATCCGGAAGCCCGATGAGCAGCAGGCGCCTGGCCTTCGGCGCGTCCTCGTCCACAGTGGCGGCAAGCACCTTGTCCAACGCGCGTGCAAACCGGAGGACGATGCCGGATCGCCGCTCCCGGTCCAGCGCGGGATCTCCGCTCCACCGCCGCACGACCCCTTCCATCGCACCCGTCATGCGGCTGGCTTCATGGAAGCCGAGGCTGCCTGACGTGCCATGCACGCGATGCAGTTCGCGCCGCAGCGCGTTCAGCAGGTCGTCGGACGCGGGACTGGCAGACAGCTGCTCCCCGATCTGCTCGAATGTCGCGATGATCCCGCGGCTCGTGTTGGCATAGCGCCGGCGCATCGCCGCGAGCGCGGCCTGCATGGCATCGTCGCCGGGGGCGGGCTGCTCGGCAGTCACGGCGTCATCTCACGCTCGCGCGCTACGAACAGTTCGCTCGCCACCGCACTGGCGGCAACGGGCGGCAGCGACGCGACTGTGATGAACAGGGGGAATGGCGCGATGCGATGAGTCCGGCGATGAGTGGTGAGATCAAAATATGACCCCTCCAGACGTTTCGCTATTTTTTATGATTTCAGGGGAGGGGAGGTGGCGCCCTCCACGAGCGCACGATATCGCGCCTCACTGACCGCGAGCGCCGCATGACTCTCGCGCAGCTGCTCTTCGGCCTCCCGCCGCTCGGTCACGTCAGTGTGCAATCCGGCCACGCGGGTCGGACGCCCATCCGCATCGCGACTGAGCGCCCGGCCACGCGAGTGCACCCAGCGCCACGATCCGTCGGCGTGCGCCATGCGGAATTCGAGGTCATAGGTGCGCGGGCGGCCGGCCGCAAAGGCATCGGCCGCCGTCACCATGGCGGACAGGTCATCCGGGTGCACGAGCGACCGGAAGGCCTCGACGCTGTGCGCAATGTCGTGCGGCGACCGGCC
>JACMOE010000013.1 GCA_014378185.1 Gemmatimonadaceae bacterium
AGTGTGTTCGAACACCTTGGCGGCGAGCCGGCGCCGTGCGTCCAGTTGATCGTCCGTGCCGGTCACCATCGCCAGCACCTGCGCATAGTCGGCTGGGTCCACCACGGTGGTGACGCTCGCAAAATTCTTCGCGGCGGAGCGCAGCATGCTCGGGCCACCGATATCGATCTGCTCGATGACGTCGCCCGGCGTCACGCCGGGCCGCGCCGCGGTCTGCGAGAACGGATAGAGGTTGACCGCCACGAGGTCGATGGGTGCGATGCCATGCTCGGCGATGGCCGCCATGTGCTCCGGGAGGTCGCGCCGTGCGAGCAGGCCGCCATGCACGGCGGGATGCAGGGTCTTCACGCGCCCGTCGAGCATCTCGGGGAAGTGGGTGACGTCGCTGACGTCGCGCACGGGGATGCTCGCCTCGCGAAGGGCCTTGGCCGTGCCGCCGGTGGAGAGCAGCTCCCAGCCGAGTGCGTGGAGGCCGCGGGCGAAGTCGAGCAGGCCGGACTTGTCGGAGACACTCAGGAGGGCGCGTGGCATGTGTTGATTGGGGGGACGGGTCGCTCGCTGGCGCTCGCTGGACGGGGGACGGGGGATGGGTAGCACCACTGTGTCATCCGAGCGCCGCATCGAGTCTCGCGCCCAGCTCTTCATCGGTGCAACTGGGATCGAACGGCGCTGGCAGCGGTTGAAAAAACGGCGCCGACACACGCCCCGCCTCGGTGAGCGACACAGCTCCCGACGCCACCGCCTGTAGCGCGCGCGGAAACAGCAGGTGCTCGGCGCGCAACACTCGTGCGGCAAGTGTGTGTTCGTCGTCGCCGTGCAGGACCGGTACCGGCCAATGCGCGATGATCGCGCCATGGTCGAACACCTCATCAACGAAATGCACCGTGGGTCCGCTCATTGACACTCCGGACGCGAGCACGGCCCGATGCGCGTGAACGCCATACATGCCGGCGCCGCCAAACGCCGGCAGTGGGGCGGGGTGCACGTTGATCATGCGACCCGCGAAGCGCTGCGTGACGTCAGGGGGAATCAGCTTGAGGTATCCCGCCAGCACCACGAGGTCGATCCGATGTGCCGCAAGCAGGTCGACGAGTGTGGCATCACCCACCACCACGTCCGTCACGATACCCGCTCGCGCTCCTCGTTCGAGCGCCCCCGCATCGGTGCGGTTGGACGCCACGAGCACGATGTCGCCAGCGCGCGATGCGCCGATGGCGCGGAAGTGATCGATCAGCGCCTGGAGGTTGCTGCCGCTCCCGCTCGCGAGCACCGCGATGCGCGCGCGGGTCACGATGGCGCGTCGAGCAGGCGTGTTACGGCGTCCAGGAGCGTGGACACGATCGGAACCTGCTCCGCGTCGGCGCGTGCGACGTCATCATCCGTCGTCGTGCGCGAATGTACCAGCGCACCGCGTCCCCCGAACGTCAGGGCGGGCGTGACGTCGCGCGCCCGGTCGCCAATGTAGAGGCAGCGTGACAGGTCCAGTTCATGAATGACGGCCGCCCGCTCATAGAGCTCGGTACTGGGCTTCCTGCACGCGCAGGACCCGCCGAAATTCGGATGGTGCGGACAGGTAAAGGTATCGGCGAGCACCGCGCCCTCCGCAGCGAGCAATGCGTCGAGGCGCTGCCGCACGGCGTGATACTGCTCGAGGGAGATGATCCCCCGCGCGATACCGGACTGGTTGGTGACGACTATGGCGGGATACCCCGCGGTGGCAAGACGACGGATGGCCTCGGCGGCACCTGGCAGCAATTCGACGTCGTCCGGGTCGCGTGTGTAGATGCGGTCGTGGATGATGGTGCCATCGCGATCGAGCATCGCGGCCTTGCGACTCCGCCACTCAGTCATGCGCCGCTCGCACCGCACTCACCAGCGTTTCAACCATGGAGTCCGCGATGGCACGGAAGTCGAGCAGCAATCGTCCGTCATGCACTCGGCCCACCACAGCCGGCGCGCCGGCTCGCAGCGCGACACTCCACCGCTCTGCGTTTCCCTCGAGAGCGATGGCGGCCGATGGCAACTGCTTCGTTGGGAACGCGCCGGCGCCCACACTGCCGACACTGTCGACGACCTCGCAGCCAACGCCTCCTTGCCGCAGTAGCGCGGATGCACGTTCAGCGCGTGCGCGCACCGTACGCAATGGGGCGCCCAACAGCGCGAGCGCAGGAATCTCGCGGCGCGCCACGGCCGGATCGCGATACAGCGCAAGCGTTGCCTCGAGGGCGGCGAGCGTGAGCTTGTCCACGC
>JACMOE010000114.1 GCA_014378185.1 Gemmatimonadaceae bacterium
TCCACACACAGGCAGACTGCATACCTCGTTCAACCAGACGGTCGCGGCGACTGGTCGCCTGTCATCGACAGAGCCGAATCTCCAGAACATCCCAATCCGTCGCGAACTGGGACGCGATATCCGGCGCGGATTTGTGCCGCGTGCCGGCTCGGTGCTTCTGTCGGCGGACTATTCCCAGATCGAACTCCGGCTACTCGCACACCTTTCCGGCGATCCCGCATTCGTGGCCGCGTTCAACTCCGGTGGCGACATTCATCGCCAGACGGCCGCCCTGATTTTCGACGTTCCCCTTTCCGACGTCACGTCGGAGATGCGTGCGCGCGCCAAGACCATCAACTTCGCGACCATTTACGGGCAAGGTGCGCACGCATTGTCGCGCCAGCTCAAGATCACCCACGCCGAGGGCAAGGAGTTCATCGATCGGTACTTCGAGCGCTTTCGAGGCGTGCGGGAATATCTCGACCGCTCGGTCGAATTCGCGCGGCAGCATGGGTACGCGGAGACCATCTTCAAACGCCGCCGATACATTCCAGAATTGCGCGAGCGCAACTTCAATATCCGGGCATTTGGTGAACGAACCGCGGCCAACTCACCGATTCAAGGGTCGGCTGCCGATCTGATCAAGATTGCGATGATTCACATTCGCGACCGGCTGCTCGACGAACGATTCAGCGCCCGGATGTTGCTTCAGGTGCACGATGAACTGGTGTTCGAAGTACCCTACCAGGAATTGGAGAGCGTTGGCGTTCTCGTAAAGGATGAGATGGAGCACGCCGCGTCGCTGTCGGTTCCCCTGCTGGTGGACGTCGGAACCGGTGCGAACTGGGTGGAGACAAAGCACTGACGGAGTGGCTCCTTGTGTTGCAGAGTGCGTCTGTTGTCGCAGATAGAACGGACGAAGCAACCATCTCCGGTTCTGTGAAACGTCGTAAGTCTTTGTACAGAAATGAGTTAAGTGGGATCGCAGACCGGGGCACCCCGCTTGCTTCTAGGCGGCGCATCGTATCGGTCCGCTGTACGATCCGGCCCCGTTCCACCTGTCATTCTCACCCGCCGGTTGCCAGGGCGATTTCCCCTCCTGCCATGTTGCGCTCGCGCGCCGCGTTTACGCTGATCGAACTGCTGGTCGTCGTCGTGATTGTCGGCATCCTTGCCGCGATTGCCATTCCGAAGTTTCAAAACACGAAAGGCAAGGCAAACGCTGCAGCGCTGAAGAGTGATTTGCGAAACCTCGCAGTAGCGGAGGAGGCAATCTTCTATGACTCGACGAAATATTCCTCGGATACGGCGGCCCTGAGATTTCGCCCGTCACCGGGCGTGACGGTGACGATTACGCTACCCGCGACTGGCAGCGGATGGTCTGCGACGGCAACGCACCCGCTGTCGTATCCTCTCCGGTGCACAATTTTCTACGGACCGGTATCGCCACTGCCCGTCCCTGCCGTAGAGGAGGGCGTGCCAGCGTGCCAGTAGGGCGCGATGTGCAAGGGACCTCGTACCGAGAATTCCAGCGACGGCGTGACGGAATGATCTACGCCATGGATGGCGGACTCTGGATGCATCGCCATGTGTGGAAAGGGCGTCCGATGGCACACCTGGTATCCACGGACAAGGCAGGGCTGCTGACGTATGGCGCCTCGAACGGTATTCCACCGGCCCGGCTGCAGTTCAAGCCGCTCAAGGACCCTCGAACCGGCATGCGGCGGGAGGCGTGGCACTGGGACCTTGGTGGTCCATTTCTCCCGCCGCCACTTCGATAGCGACAACACCTGTCAGGATCACCGGCGCGCACGAGCCGGATCGGGCACACGGCGCAACAGGAGCAGCGACGCAGCAAACATCGCGACACCCGTCAACACAGCAGCGCGATAGGCCATGGCCGTGAGGTCCTTGATGAACCAGACGGAGAAGTACAACGTCGCGACATTCATCGAGACGATGGTATTCGCGAAATCATGGAGCGCCCGGCTTGCGCGCTCGCGCAGTAGCATTGGTGGAGGACGGCCTGGCGCCAGCAGGGTGCGAGTCCTGCATTAAAAACTCTCCTCGATTGACGGCATCCTTCGACGCCCCCAATTACCGCGCATGCTGCTTCGCCGCTTCCTCCCCTCGTTCAGCGCCTGCCTGCTGTGTGTCGTACTTGTCACCGCCCTTGGCTGCGAGCGGCGTGCTCCCGCGTCTCGCGCCGACACA
>JACMOE010000115.1 GCA_014378185.1 Gemmatimonadaceae bacterium
AGGTTGTGTCGTCTCGTGCGCCGACTGGAAGGGTGGCCGCGGCATCGCGTCGCAGAAGCGCTGCGCCGGCAGGAGCGCCATGTGCGTGACGCCACGCGCATGGCCGGCCTGGCCAAGGCGCTCCTTGATGCATGCGACTTTCGCGCGCCTGATGGAGCGGAGCATGCAGAGTCGCTGCGCGATGCGGCGTTCCTCGCGCGCGGACGGCGCTGGGCGCCCGTGCCGGGCGATCATGCGCTGCCGTATGCGGAGGCGGGTGCGCCGCAGGGTTTCGCGTCGAGCACGGTGGAATCAATGCTGTACGCAGATGCGCCGAACGCCCGCATTCTCGTGCGCGCCCCCGCGCTGGATGGCCGCGCGCTGCTCGCGCTGTACAACCTGGAGCTGGCGCGCGCGGTGTTGCTGGGTGCCGAGCGAGTGCGGCTGACGGCGCGTGGGGGGTGGCGGGGAATCTTTCGTGCGGTCAAGAGCGCGCGGCTGATGCACGTGGTGACGCGGAAGGGGCGCTCCTATGAAGTGGAGTTGACCGGTCCGGCGGCAGCGTTCATCGTGCGGCCGTCACGGTATGGCGCCCGGATGGCGCGCGTCATTCCCGCCCTGGCGCGAGCACCACGGTGGCGCGTGGAAGCGGATATCGTGCGTGATGGCGCGGTGGTATCGTTTCGCATGCGTGGCAGGCCGCGCGCGGCGGCAGGTGATGCGCCGGTGGGTGCGGAGTCGCGCCGTGCCCGTTACGACTCGGAGTGGGAGCGATCGCTGGCGAGCGATTTTCGCGCGAAGTTCGGCGCGGAGCGCGGCGGGTGGCAATTGCTGCGCGAGACGACGCCGGTGACGATGGGAGCGGAACTGTTCCTGCCCGACTTTACGCTACGGCATGCCGATGGGCGCGAGGCGCTCGTCGAACTCGTGGGATTCTGGACGCCGGAGTATCTGGAAGAGAAGGTGCGCAAGATCGTGGCGGCTGGGCTCGAGAACCTGGTACTGGTGGTATATCGCGGCCTCGCGGTGGGTGGCAGGGCCGATGCGCTCGCGGCGGCAGTGGGCAACGAGAGGGTAGTGTGGTTTACGGCAAAGCCGAAGGCGGCAGAGGTGGTACGGGCCGCGGAACTTGTCGCACGCATGTGATTCCTCCGCGACCTCTGCGTCCTCCGTGGTTCATTCTTGCCGTTTTTGCTGTAGCTTGCCTTGCAATTGAACGAGCAGGTCCTTCCATCGCTACGCTCGCCCAGGACGACAACTACCCCTCGAGGGACGCATGACGACTCCAGCCTTCCGACGCGCGATTGTCATCCTCGCCGCGCTCGTTCCCGCCGTTGCCCCACTCGCGCAGTCCACGCGTCCCGATACCACGGCCGACCCCTTCCGCTGGCTGGAGGACGTGAACGGCGACCGGTCCATGGCATGGGTGCGCGCCGAGAATGCCAGGACACTCGGCGTACTGGAGAAGGATCCGCGCTTCGGGGCACTATACCGCGACGCGCTCACCATTGCCGAAGCGCACGATCGGGTGCCCTTCCCGTCGTTCCTGGCCGGGCAGCTCTACAACTTCTGGCAAGACAGCGCGCACGTCCGCGGTATCTGGCGCCGCACTACCATGGCGAGCTACCGCAGCAAGTCGCCGACGTGGACGACGGTGCTCGACGTCGATTCGCTCGCGCGCGCCGAGGGGGCCAATTGGGTCTGGCATGGCGCTGACTGCGCGCAGCCCGCGGAACGGCTGTGCATGGTGGCGCTGTCGGACGGCGGTGAGGATGCGGAGACGGTGCGCGAATTCGACCTTGGCACCCGGTCGTTCGTGCGCGACGGATTCGTGATTCCACATGGCAAGCGGCGACTCACCTGGATGGGCGAGGATACCCTGCTGGTGTCGCGCGAGTGGAACACGGGCGAGCTGACGGCCTCCGGATATCCGTTCATCGTGAAGCGGTTGGTGCGCCGGCAACCCCTCACGAGTGCGGTGGAGATCTACCGCGGCTCCGCGACGGACGGTGGGTATGGCGTGTCACCGCATACGCTGGTGGACGGCACAGGCCATAGCCTCACGACGATCGTGCGTCCGCTCAGCACGTTCGAGTTCGAGCACTATGTGGTGCGGCCGAATGGCGTGATGAAGCTGAAGATTCCGCTGAAGTCCTCCGTGGTGGACCTGGTGGATAATCAGGCGGTGGTGGAGCTCTCCGAGCTGTGGAACACGGGCACGGCGCTGTTCACGGCGGGATCGGTGGCGTCGTTCGACGTTGCGGAAGCGATGGGCGACCCGGAGCATCTCGCGGCCGTGCCCATCTTCGAGCCCGGGCCGCGTGAATCGATTGGCGCGGTGCGGGCAACGCGCCATCACCTCGTTGGCAGCGTCTACCAGAACGTGAAGGGGCGCATCGTCTTCTTCACACGCTCGGCCAAGGGCACGTGGAGCCGGCGGACGGCCGCATTGCCGGACAACCTGGCCACTGACCTGGTGAGCACGAACCCGAATGGTGATGACGCGTTTGTGACCGTCACCGGTTTCCTGACGCCGAGCAGCCTGTGGCTGGCCAATGTGCGGAGCGGGGGGATCGCGATGGTGAAGACGTCGCCGTCCAAGTTCGACGCGAGCCGCGAGGTGGTGGAGCAGTTGCAGGCGACGTCGAAGGACGGGACGAAGGTGCCGTACTTCGTTGTGCATGCAAAGGGGATGAAGCTGGACGGGCTGAATCCCACGATCATCTATGCGTATGGCGGGTTCCTGGCGTCGAGCCTTCCCTCGTACAACGCCACGCTGGGCAAGCTGTGGCTGGAGAAGGGTGGCGTGTGGGTGCTGGCGAACATTCGCGGCGGCGGCGAGTTCGGGCCCGCGTGGCACGAGGCAGGGTTGAAGACGAAGCGACAGGTGATCTACGACGACTTTGCCGCGGTGGCGCGAGACCTGATCGCGAAGAAGGTCACGAGCCCGCGCCGGTTGGGCATCGAGGGTGGGTCCAACGGCGGGCTCCTGATGGGAGTGCAGCTCACGCAGCATCCGGAACTGTGGAGCGCGGTGGACATCCAGGTGCCGCTGCTGGACATGTTGCGCTACGAGCAGATTGCGGCGGGCTCGTCGTGGGTGGGCGAGTATGGCAGCGTGTCGATACCGGCGGAGCGCGCGTTTCTCGCGTCCATCTCACCGTACGAGAACCTCAAGGCGGGGGTGACGTATCCCACGCCGCTCATCTGGACGACGACGAAGGACGACCGGGTAGGTCCGCAGCATGCGCGGAAGTTCGCGGCGAAGATGTCGGCGATGGGGTTGCCGTACCTGTTCTATGAAGTGGTGGAGGGTGGACATGGAGCTGGGGCCAACCTCAAGGAGCGGGCGCATACATCGGCGCTGGAGTTCACGTATTTCGCGCAGCGGTTGATGGCTCCAGTCCCGTGAGCATGACCGACAATCACCTTGGACAAACGTTTAACGTGCTGCAGGGTAGTATCCAAAGGTCAGGTTTCGATCCTCTACACGTAAACTTTCCCGCGCGGCGACGATGCCGCGCCGAGGAGCAGCAATGCCTTCGTTGGCCACCATCACTGCGTCGGACGAGTTCAAGACCCTGACAGCCGCCCTGTCGGTATTCATCGAGTCCGGAGAGAGGGAAGAAGAAGTACGCATGGCGTGTTCCGCGTTCGTCACCAGGTCCCTCGCCAACAGCTGGCCCACCTACCTGCTGATCAAGTCGCTGAACGACTCGTCCTGCTACCCGGAAGCCCCGGCGCACGCGGGCAACAGGACTCATCGGACACGATATTCCTCTGTGCTCGACGCGATCCTGTACCAGTACTTCAGCAACGCGTAAGCGGTTGGGCTGATCAGGGGAAGGCTGGCGATTGAAGTGCCCCCGCGCTCACATTGTGACGCTTGCAAGCGGTGCTCTTAGCGCGCCTCGCGACCCTCTACCTCAGCGGACACTCCAGTGATTCGTCGTATCGCTCTTGCCATCATGATGGCGATCGCCGCCTGTCTTGCTCCCCGGATCGTGAAGGGACTGAGCGTGAACTTCTTTGGTGACTACGAGTCGATCCACGACCAGTTCTACATCCCGAAGGAGGGCATCACGCGGGACAACGCACTGTTGCGCCAGTCGCAGCAGAGCACGCGGTTCAGCCAGTTCTTCTATGTCGGCTTGAACTATTCGTTCGGCTCGGTGCTCAA
>JACMOE010000116.1 GCA_014378185.1 Gemmatimonadaceae bacterium
CTCTTCTGCTCCGCTACCGCTCGCTCGAGCTCCGCGCGCTTCGCCAACAGTGCGGCGCGCTCCGCCTCCGCCGCGCGCTGCAGCTCCGTCTTTTCCGTTGCCGCCCGGACGCGCTCGGCCGTCTTGGCCTTCTCGAACGCTGCACGCTCGTCCGCCTTGAACTTCTCGTAGGCCGCATGTTCGTCCGCCTTGTACTTCTCGTACTTCGCGCGCTCGTCCGCCATGTGCTTCTCGAACGTGGCGCGCTCCTCCGCCATCACGCGCTCGAATTCGGCCCGTTCGGCGGCCAGCTTCTCACGCTCGACGCGCTGCTCCTCCAGGACTTCGGCGCGAATGCGCTGCGCCTCGGTCTCTCCCTGGTAGAGCGGGTCGGCCATGCCCACCAGCGCGATGAAGCTGGCGACGTCGGCGTGCGTGTGCACCCGCTTGTCCTCGAGCAGCGCAGCGGTCGCCTCATGCAGGCGCTCGGGCAATTCCGGGCGCATGTCAGAGAGGGTTTTTCCGTCGTACGCGGCCGGGTCGGCGACCCCCGTGAGCATGGCCATGCCAAGCTTCACGATGGTGCGGGCGTCGTCCGTCTGCGCGTCGGACTGCTGGATGCGGCGGATGGGTCCCACGCTGAACGACACACGAACGCGATCGGTCCTGGGCTCGAGAAACAGGCGCTCCAGCGTCACGCCACGATGCACGATGCTGTGCTCCCGCGCCCACTCGAGCAGGCCGTTCACCTCGCGCAGGATGGCCGCCACGCGCGTCGTCGTGAATTTCTCGCCGGTCGCGAGGCGCTGGGCCAGCGACGGATCGTTGGTGCGCTGCGTGACGACGGCAAACGCATCGTCCCCCACCCACCGTCCCTCGATGACCGGCAACAGACGCCGGTGCACCGTGCCCGCGAGCATCTTGGTGTCGGCGGCCAGGTGGGACAGGGCGTTGCCTTCGTCACCCTCGGGTGGCGTCACCACGGAGATTACCACACCCGTGGTGTCGTCGCGACGCTGGGTGCCCGAAACGGCCTTGCGCGTGGCCATGAAGGAACGCGCGTCTCTGGAACCACCCACTTCGCCGACGATGTCGTAGTCGTTGGCCAGCGCGGACAGGTCGGGGGACGTCGGCTTCGGGTCGGTCATATGGTGGTTGCTCCGTAACGTTCGCGGGACCGGCGGAATACACCAATGCTATTGCGGGATTGGTGCCGCGGGCTCGGCAGGAGAATAGAATGCGAGCTGGAGCATACCGGCCGGACGCCCCCAGCGACATGGCCCGGCCCGCACGACGTGCGGACCGGGCCATGTAAAGCGATGCTCAGCAGGTGCCGTTACTGCCGACCGTCCTCACCTGCCCCTCCGCCGTCGCCATCACCCGTGCCGGCGCGCTCGACCCGGAAGCTCTGCTTGTATGTCTGTCCGCCCGCGGTCAGCGTGGCCACATAGGTGCCTGGCTCCACGAGGGTTGCGCCCGCACCGCCAAAGCCACCACCGCCGCGACCAAATAGCGTTGGTGGCTTCATGCCGATTAGGTCCCAGATCTTCTGCTGCACCGGTTCAAGGGCACCACCGCGGCCCCCCGCAGCGAACGCTGCGGCCAGTGCCTCGGCCGAGGTATCAGCGGCCGCGGCACCAGGTGCTCCGGCCCTGCCCCCACCTCGTCCGCCGCGTGGAGCAACTGCCGCCGGCTCACCCGGACGGGCGCAGAACGTGTCCCACTGCGTCATCGGATGTTCGCAACCCGGCTGTGCGCCACCACGGCCGCCGCCGCCAGCCCGCGCGAGGGCTGCAACTCCCCCCGCCGGAGGATTGTTGGCGAGATTGACCGTTCGACGCACTGCGGCAATGGCCGCGGTGTCGTAGACGGTCTTGGCCAGCGAGTCGAGCACCACGGGCCCCCGGTTCTTCAGGATGATGCTGTGGCGGCGTGCCGACGGTGTGAGCGGCTGGCGCAGGGTGGCATTCTGGAACGCCCACTGCACGCTATGCACGCCCCGCGACGCCGAGCCGGTGGTGGTATAGAGCTGAGCGCCGGCCGCATCGCTCACCGTGATGCGCACCGGGCTCGTCACGGAATCCTTGAGTCGATACGAGATGGTGGCCCCGTATGCGGGCGCGGGAATGACGAGTGGCGCCTGACCCCATCCGTTGCCAGGCAGTCCCGGCATCGGACCCTCGCCCCACTGGTACGCGGTGCGCGGAACGTACAGTGTAGCCACGTCA
>JACMOE010000117.1 GCA_014378185.1 Gemmatimonadaceae bacterium
CGCTTTCGCGTCGTGCCGCCTCGGAGCGCTCCCTCTCGGTCACGTCCTTGAAATAGCACACCACCCCGAGCTGCCCGTCCGGCAGGGTGACACGCTGCGTCTCCCATTCGAAGGCCTGTACCACGCCGATGTCGTGCCGCTGCTCAGAGAACCGCGGCGAGACGTAGCGCTCTCCGGTCGCCATCGTGTGCCGAAAGATGCTCGCGATCTGCGGCCCCATCTCCGGTCCCCACACGATCCCCAGCGCTTCATCGAAATCGCGCCCGATTAGCGGCTGCGCCGACGCGAAGAACGGCAGCGACTCCGCGTTCATCTGCGCCACGCGAAACTGCGCATCCACCACATACACGCCGCCCGGCGCCTGCTCGATGATCTCGGAGAACAGCGCTGTGTTTCGACGGAGTGCCGCCTGACCGTGATGCCGCTCAGTGATGTCGCGGACGACGCTGAGCTGCCCGATGATGTCCCCTTGCGAGTCGCGCAGGAGGGACATGCTGGCATCCACGTGCAATTCGCGGCCCTGCGGCGTGCGCTGGTGATACTCGCCCTGCCATACGCCTTGCCCGCGCAGCGCGGTCCACGCCGCGGCCTCGTCCTCCGGGCTCGGCCAGTGCCGGGTGAAAACCGCGGTGAGCTCGCGGCCGAGCACATCGGCCGCACGGACGCCGTATTGCCGCTCCGCGGCGGCATTGAAGAAGGTGATGCGCCCCACGGTATCCACCGCGATCATCGCTTCGCTGCACCGCGCGAGCATCTCGTCGCGGAGCCGGTGCTGCTCGTCATCGAGACCCTGCAGCGCAAACAGCCGCGGGCCGGCGTCGCCCTCCGCCACGAGCGCATCCATTTCGCGGACGCGGATATCCCGGAGCGTTGCCTCCGCATCGTCCAGCCGCGCGCGTAGGTCGGCATTCTCAGCGCGGAGCGACTGCTCGGAAGAAAGTTGCGGCGGCATTGTCATGCCGGTGTGGTTCCCATCTCGCCGGTCATGATGACCGCCGTGCCCCGGTCCTTCATCCAGCGGAAAAGCAGGCGCAGCGCCGACGGCAGGATAGCGAGATTCGGCAGCTTGGCGAAGATCACTTCGACCGCGTCCCCGGGCATCATGAACACCGGAAAAGACCACGTCGCAGCGCGCGAGTGTCTTCGGACGGCACCAGCGCGCGGACCGTGATCCCTTCCAGCCGGCGGCGCTGAACGCGGCCACCTTGCGCAGCTCGTCTCCGAGTCCGAGAAGTCTTTTCACCAGCACGTGTTCGCCGCCCCGCGCACCCGTGCAGAACGACCGGCACTGCCAGAGGGGTCGTGCCGGAGCCCGGCACACCTTCCCGCAACGACAGTTGATGTGGCGTGAACGTGCCGGACGAGACGTCCTCCAGACGTTGGATGGCGGTCAGGACGAGTGTTGCCGACGGCGGATTGTGTGGCGGTAGGAGCGGCGTCATGCAGTCAGCTCAAAGCGAAAAGTGCGCGCTGCAGATCACGCTGCAAGGACGCCAAGGGAAGCCGACAGAGTCAGTCTACGTGGTCCCAAGCCCTAGCAGAGCGGCCACAGTCGCACTTCGCTCTGCATGAGTAAGAAGCAAACTCTGCAAACTAGAAATTGGTCTTGATGTATCACGATTGATACAGAAGCTATCTACGGTGCAAAGAGGTAAACCGCCCCGGGTATTCCGGAGATTCAGTTATTTGAGGCTCGGCGGGGTCCGAGGCCGTCGCTGAGTAGAAATGAGCTTCGTACTTCGCTGGCGGGATGTAGCCCAGCGGTGCCAGAAATCGCGTGGTATTGAACCAGGCGACCCACTCCAGCGTGGCGTACTCGACGTCGTCGGAGGAGCGCCACGGCCCGCCATGATGGATGACCTCCGTCTTGTTAAGCCCGATAATGGTTTCGGCCAGCGAGTTCTCAAACGCGTCCCCGGAAGACACTCGGCTGGCGGACTCCTGCCGAAGCCTTCAACGAGCTACTACGCTCTACACACGCAACCACTGTTGCGACGACCGGTTGACTCTGGGCTGCGACCCTCGATCGCTGTGGTGACCAGCGCCGCGTCGGTGTCGCGATCACAGAGCGCCTGCGCTGTCAGTGATCGTCTCCGCTTCGGCTAGGCGTTCCCGGTCCACGGCGCGCGAGGGCACACCAGGAAACGTGCGATGCGCGTGACGACGCGCGCCAATGCCATGCGCGGGGTTAGCGACGCGGGCGACGCTCAAGCGGCAACTCACGGTCGATATCGGCCGCGGTAAAGCGCCACTGATACACGACGTCGTTGTCGGGATTGTCAGGCTTACACGTGACGAAGTAAAGGCCGGGCTGAGCGGTGAACTCAGAGCCATCGACGATCCGCCGGCAGTCGCCGTCGTCCTTCAACACGCGACGTGCGGCCTTTCGCAACAGATCGCGGTCGGCGTCGTCGAGGTCGGAGTTTCCCTCGAGGTTCCAGACAATGGCCTTAACCGCATCGTTCGACAGCCCCGGCGACACGTATCCCGCCGGCACCCACCCGAGGTCGCCGGCACCAGGCGCGTCGCCCTCGCCGCCGACGACGACCTGCACCCAGCCCGGCACGCGACAGAGCGCCGTGATCGGGTAGTCAGGGCTCAAGTCCCTGTACATCATCCGACCCGTGGTGGTGGTTCCGACGCGGTTGACAACACGGTCGGCTGTGTCGGTCGGGGCCGTGCGCAGCGGCACGTTCTGCCCTGTGATGGTCGCGACCTCGCCGATGGGCTCACCCAGCACGCACGTGACGGCCTGCCGCGGCGGGGCGCTCGGGCCGCATGCAGCGAAGGCAAGGCAGAAGCCGAATGCCGGTGCCAAGCGGCGGGATGCGAGGGCGAGGGCGAGGGCGTCGGCGTACATATCGGCGTGGCGAGGGTAGATGACGACACCAATGGCGGCGCCGCCGGCCGGAACGTAGCAAGCAAACGGCTATCCGCGCCCCGTGGCATCTATTGGCTGCCCGCCGAATCCGTCCTTTACGACGGTCTATTCGCCAATTCGCCAATGAGTCCTGTGGCGGACCTCGGCGCGCGACGGGCCAACGTACCGCGCCCCACTGGAAAATTGCCATGAGGGGCGCGTGAGGGCAGGCAATGGGCTATCGAGCGGCAACGGTACCGAGGTGCGCTGTTCTGCCAGAATACTGCCCTTCACGCGGGTCGTCACGACGGTGACGACCCGCGTGCCGCCGGGACACCGAACACGCCCGTCCGCGTCGATAGCATCGCTCGCGTCGTCCTCGATCTGCACCGTGACGCGAACATGTGTGACGGCGGCGTCCACGCTCGCTCGGCATTCGGCATTTGACACACCTGACATCGCGACGTCTGACCGCAACCACACCACCACATCCACGCGAGTACACGCCGCAACACATTCCTCACCTTCTTCGGCATCGCACGCTCGAGAAGCCATACACACCCTGCATATCGCGACATCCGACCGCCAAGCACACCCTCGGCCGTCGCGTTTCAGAAACCCCCTTTTCAGTGTGATTTCACACCCTTTTCGCGTGGTTTATGAACAATCCGGTAACGCCTGTGAGCACGCGATGCAAAGTCGCGATGCAGCCACGCATTGCACTCGCGATATGCTTTTGCACAATAGGGATCACTACCGCTTGCATAATTATTCTCGTTGTGCAAGCTGCGTCATGATGACCGCGCGACGCGCGATCTCGACGCATCCCGCGACGCGGGCGCTCGGCAAGTTACCGCCAGGTGTCACGCGCTCGGTCGATCCGGAGTGGCGCGACATACGCCGAGAGAGCAGACAAGCAGTGGGGGCAGGCCACGACGGCTGCCCCCACTGTGTCGTTTCCGGACCGACTCGGACCACCCGAACCATGTCATTTCCACACACTGTCCACACATGTCATTTCGGCCACTTTCGGCCTGTCTCGCCCAAACCTTTGTCGTATATGGCGTTATCCCATGCCCCCGGGCGGACTCGAACCGCCGGCCAACAGTTTAGGAAACTGCTGCTCTATCCACCTGAGCTACGGAGGCCTTCCCTGCAAATTAACGAGCCCGACGCCCGCCGTCAGCCGAACGCAGCATCGTCACGTGCGTGATGCCGTCCTCATCGTACGGCGCCGATACGGTCTCGAACGCCAGGCCCGCATAGAACGCCTCGAGGTACTGCTGCGC